>PCWZ01000067.1:1118-14527 GCA_002796305.1 Deltaproteobacteria bacterium CG11_big_fil_rev_8_21_14_0_20_49_13 | reverse complement strand
CTGGAGGCGGTATTTGAAGGGGACTTTCTAGATGTTTCGCACGGATTCAGGCCGAACAGGAGTTGTCACACAGCGCTCAAAGCGGCAGACGAAGTATTAACGAGCAAACCAATAGGATATGTCGTGGAAGCAGATATAAAGGGGTATTTTGATAATATAGACCACAAGTGGCTGATAGAATGTTTGAGACAACGGATAAAAGACCCCTCATTTTTACGGCTGGTGGTAAGGTGTCTAAAGTCAGGGATAATGGAAGAAGGAAGGTATCAAGAGACTGACAAAGGGACACCGCAAGGAGGAGTGCTAAGTCCGATACTCTCGAATATATATCTGCACTTTATATTAGACCTATGGTTTGAGAGGAAAGTTAAGAAGGAGTTGAAAGGCAATGCTTGGGAGATACGCTATGCAGATGATTTTGTAATCTTCGCACAAAATAAAGAAGACGCAGAGGGAATCATTGCAAAGCTGAAGGAGCGGTTATCAAAGTTCGGTTTGGAAATTTCGGAAGAGAAGACAAGAATAGTGGAATTTGGGAGACGGGCGGAGAAGCCCGGCACATTTGATTTTCTTGGATTCACCCATTACTGTGGCAGGACGAGGCGAGGAGGATTCAGAGTTGGAGTGAGAACCAGCCGGAAGAAGTTTCGGCAGAAGATGGAAGCTATGAACACGTGGTTAAAATCGGTCAGAAACTTAGTAGAGCTCAAGGAATGGTGGGGGATTTTGAAGGTGAAATTGATTGGGCACTACAGATACTATGGGATAAGCGGGAATTATAAGAGTATCGAGAGATACTATCAGGAGACCAAGTATCTAACGTATAAGTGGGTCAACCGAAGAAGCCAGAAGGCGAGCTTCAATTATGAAAAGTTCTGGGAGTACCTGAAAAGGTATCCGCTTCCGTTGCCGAGGATATATTGCAAACTATACACCTGTGGTGAGTATTGTTGAAGAGCCGTGTGTGGGAAAACTACAAGCACGGTTCTGTGAGGGGCGTTAAGATGCTTTCAATGGTTAAATATTGTGACACTCTCCATATCGAAAGAGGAGAGAAACAGGGAATACAAACTAAACCTAAAGGAGGTATTTGAAATGTCTACTCGACAAAAACTCCCCGCCCCCCTCAACTAATTAAATCGTTTATTGCTTGACTTTTGGAACTTTGAGTTCTAGATTTTCACCCCATGCAAGAGGGGCACCATAACTATTTTTGCTTAAGGCGCATTCATTCTCTCTTGGGTATCTTTCCGATAGGCGTCTTTCTTCTGGAACACTTCTTTTCGAATTCGTTCGCATTTCAAAGCCCGGAACGTTTTAACACCTTGGTCGAGACCTTTCAGGGTCTGTGGGCGACTCCTTTTCTGGAGATAGGGCTTATTGGACTCCCGATACTCTTCCACGCGGTTCTGGGGCTCGTCATTGTCTATACCGGTTCTAATAATTTTGTGGCATACAGCTACTACCGCAACTGGATGTATTTCTTTCAGCGGGCGACCGGTCTCATGGCGCTTGTGTTCATCTTCCTTCATGTCTATGCCGCGCGCATTGTGCCTCTTCTTGCCGGCAAACATGTGACCTTTGACGACATGCACAATATATTGCAGCCGGGATGGGCCAAATGGTTCTATTCGATAGGAATACTTTGTGCTGTGTTTCATCTGACAAACGGTATTTGTACCACCTTCATGACGTGGGGAATAACGGTCTCGCAGCGCTCTCAAAAGATAGCGGCTGTGCTTAGCTGGTTCCTGTTTCTCGGGATGAGCGCATGGGGGTTGATGATCCTGAGAACCTTTAGTTAATGCGTCATCCTCGCGAAAGCGGGGATCTAGGGTGTATAAACGAGGTTCTCTTTTTTTGCGGGAACGACAATATGGCAAAAGCTAATACTAAGATTGCAATAGTCGGCGGCGGTCTGGCGGGTCTTATGGCCGCAATAAAGATCTGTGAAGAGGGGAATCCCGTTGAACTCTTCTCGATTGTCCCGGTCAGACGTTCGCATTCGGTCTGTGCGCAGGGCGGTATCAATGCCAGCGTGAACACAAAGGGCGAGGGCGATTCCCCGCAGGTCCATTTTTATGAAACGGTTAAAGGCGGCGATTTTCTTGCAAATCAGGAACTGCCGAAACAGATGTGCGATGCCGCCCCCCATATCGTTTTCATGTTCGACCGTATGGGGGTCCGTTTTAATCGTACCCCCGAAGGAAATCTGGACTTTCGCCGTTTTGGCGGAACACTGTTTCATCGCACCGCATTTTCAGGTGCGACCACCGGTCAACAACTTCTGTACGCTCTGGATGAGCGCGTGAGAAAGTTCGAATCGGAAGGCCTTGTCAAAAAATACGAAGGCTGGCTTTTTTTATCGATAGTAAAGGATGAAGAAGGTATCTGTCGCGGCTTGGTGGCGCAGAACATGGATACGATGGAGGTGCGCACCTTCCGTGAGGATGCGGTTATTCTTGCCACCGGCGGCATGGGACTTGTATACGGCCGCTCGACCAATTCCATGATATGCACCGGCGACGCCGCCACCGCCGTTTATCAGCAGGGCGCGGTCTACGCCAACGGCGAGTTCATCCAGATACATCCAACATCTATCCCCGGCGAAGACAAATACCGTCTCATAAGCGAAGCGGCGCGTGGCGAAGGCGGCCGCGTCTGGGTCCCAAGGGACGGAAAACCGTGGTACTTTTTGGAGGATTGGTATCCGAAATACGGGAACCTTGTCCCGCGTGATGTAGCTTCACGCGCCCTTTGGAAGGTTGTCCATGAGCTGAAGCTGGGCGTAGATGGAGGAGAAAGCGTCTATCTTGACCTGACGCATATTCCCGCGGCCGAACTCGATAAAAAGCTGGAAGGAATCTTGGAAATTTATGAAAAGTTCATGGGCGATGATCCGAGAAAGGTGCCGATGAGGGTCTACCCTTCAGTTCATTACACGATGGGCGGTCTTTGGATAGACGACACCCACATGACAAGCGTTCCGGGTCTTCTGGCGGCAGGCGAGTGTGACTATCAATATCACGGGGCGAACAGACTCGGTGCAAATTCGCTTCTTTCTTCCGTTTACGGCGGGATGGTGGCCGGTCCTTCGGCATTGAAATATGCAAAAGGGCTGAAGAAATATTGCGGTTCTGTTCCCGGCGCAGTATTTGAACGCGAAGAGGCCAGACAGACACATTGGAACCAAAAGATCGCCGCGATGGATGGAAACGAGAATCCCCACAAGCTTCATGATGAGCTGGGCGATATCATGACCAAGAACGTCACCATCGTGCGGCATAATAAGGACCTTGAGGCCACGGATAAAAAACTCCAAGAACTCAAGGCGAGATGGCACAATATAAAAATATTGGACAACACTGCGTGGGCGAACAGCGAGCTCCTGTTTGTCAGACAGCTATGGCATATGCTGGAACTGGCGCGCGTCATAACTCTTGGCGCGCTAGCGCGCAATGAAAGCAGAGGATCTCATTACAAGCCGGAGTTTCCGAACAGGGACGATGTTAACTGGCTCAAGACGACAAAGGCTGAGTGGACGAAGGACGGTCCGAAATTGAGCTACGAACCGGTCGATCTGAAATATTTAACACCGGAGCTAAGGAATTATGCCTGATATGAAACAGAACGTACGCTTAAAGGTCCGCCGTCAGGACAATCCAAGATCGCTTCCGTATTGGGACGAATTCGAAGTTCCGTACGTGGAGAGAATGAACATCGTTACATGTCTGATGTCGATCCTGCGAAATCCCGTTAACGTGCGCGGTGAAAAGGTTGCCCCGGTCGTATGGGAGTGCAATTGCCTGGAAGAGGTCTGCGGCGCTTGCACTATGGTGATCAACGGCCGCGTGCAGCAGTCATGTTCGGCGCTTGTCGATCAATTCGAACAACCGATAACTTTGGAACCGATGACGAAGTTTCCGGTTATTCGCGACCTTGCCGTAGACCGCGGCGCCATGTTTGAGATGCTCAAAAAGGTCCATGCATGGATCGAGATCGACGGTTCTCATAACATGGGCCCCGGTCCGAAACAGGACCCGAACAAATCTCTGAAGGCGTACGAGTTCTCCCGTTGCATGACATGCGGATGTTGCTGTGAGGCGTGCCCGCAATTCAATTCTCACTCGCCCTTTATCGGGGCGTTTGCGTTCGGTCAGGTAAGGCTTTTTAACTCGCATCCGACCGGCAGATTCAATTCAAGCGAACGCCTTGATTCGATCATGGAAATGGGCGGACTTGCCGACTGCGGCAACGTCCAGAACTGTTTCAGGGCCTGTCCCAAAGAGATACCTTTGACCGACGCCATCGCCGATCTTGGCTGGGCGACCACAAAGCGGATGGTTACAAAATTTCTCAAAGAATAAATATGAAAATACACGAATATCAAGCCAAAGAACTGCTTCGCAAGTTTGGGGTCGCTCTTCCAGAGGGCAGAATCTGTTTTTCGGCAGATGAGGCGGTTGCCGCCGCAAAGGATATTGGCGGAACGGTAGTTGTAAAGGCGCAGATACATGCTGGCGGGCGAGGAAAGGGCGGCGGGGTAAAGGTCTGCAAGGATATAGACGAGGTTCGCGATGCGGCCCAAAAAATACTCGGCATGACGCTTGTTACCCACCAGACAGGGCCGGAAGGAAAGATGGTTGGAAAGGTTCTGGTTGAAAAGGGGCTCAATATCGATCGCGAACTCTATCTTGGCATTACGCTCGATCGGGCGGCATCGAGGGTCACGCTTATTGCATCGACCGAAGGAGGCATGGAGATAGAGAAGGTGGCCACTAAGAACCCCGAAAAGATTCACAGGCTCTCGCTCGATCCTTTGGTCATGAACCCAAAAGATTCCGGCGGATGGACCGTTGAGAACGGCAATATAGGAGTTGACAAGAAAGAGCTGTTGGATCTTGCCGGTCGTCTAAATTTGGATGAAGGGCTTTCAGAAAAATTCTTCAGTTTCGCATCTAATCTCTCCAAGGCCTACATTGAATGCGATTGTTCGCTTGTAGAGATCAATCCGCTTGCCATCACCAAAGAAGGGGAGATGATAGCGCTCGATGCAAAGGTCCTCTTTGACGATAATGCGATCTTCCGTCATCAGGATTACGTTCAGCTGACAGACCTGAGCGAAGAGAACCCCCTGGAGCTTGAAGCCAAAAAGTTCGACCTTAATTACATCAGCCTTAGCGGCAATATCGGCTGTATGGTCAACGGCGCCGGCCTTGCAATGGCTACGATGGACATTATAAAGCTATGCGGCGGCGAGCCGGCCAATTTTCTCGATGTGGGCGGGGGGGCGACTAAAGAGAGGGTTGCCGAAGCCTTTAAGCTCATACTCCACGACCCAAATGTTAAGGCGGTGTTAATAAACATCTTCGGCGGTATAGTTAAATGCGACATGATAGCGGAGGGAATATCCTCTTCTGCGATGGAGATGGGATTGAGCGTTCCTCTGGTCGTGAGGCTGCAGGGGACCAATGTCGAGGCCGGACGCGCGATCTTAAAAAGTTCGGGGCTTAATATCATCTCCGCCGAAGGTTTGTCCGAGGCCGCGGAGAAGGTTGTTGATTGTATAAAATGATGCGTCATTGCGAGGCCCAAAGGGCCGAAGCAATCTCCCAAGTTAAAATTGTATAGTGAATATTATATTTATATAATTACGAACGAGAATAATACAGTGCTGTACACGGGAGTTACAGGAAATCTTAAGAAGAGGATATATGAACATAAAGAAAAGTTGATAGATGGTTTTTCCAAAAGGTATAATCTTAACAAGCTTGTGTATTATGAGGTATTCGAGTCGGCCATGGACGCCATTGAAAGGGAAAAACAGATAAAGGCTGGTTCGCGGAATAGAAAGATTCGGCTTATTGAGGGCATTAATAAAAAGTGGTTGGACCTATACCATTCACTATAGCAAGGGAGATTGCTTCGCCCCGCATAAGCGGAGCTCGCAATGACGCACATATATGTCGATCTGGATAAACAAGGACACAAAGGTGTTGGTGCAGGGCATCACCGGCGGTATGGGGCAGTTCCACACCCGCGCATGCAGGGAATACGGCACGAACATCGTGGCCGGAGTGACCCCTGGCAAGGGCGGCCAGAACATGGACGGTATACCTGTATTTAACTCCGTGGCCGAGGCGGTAAAGGAGACGCGAGCTAGCGCCAGCATGGTATTCGTTCCAGCTAAGTTCTGTTTTGCGGCCATCAAAGACGCGATAGATTCCGAGCTCGAGATGGTCGTCTGCATCACCGAAGGAATCCCGACGCTCGATATGGTAAAGATAAAGGCCTATTTGAAGGGAAAGAAGACAAGACTTATCGGCCCCAACTGCCCAGGGATAATCACCCCCAGGGAATGCAAGATGGGCATCATGCCGGGCATCATCCATAAGCCGGGGGATATAGGCGTTGTAAGCAGGAGCGGCACACTAACCTACGAAGCGGTGGACCAGCTCACAAAGTTGGACCTCGGGCAATCGACCTGTATTGGAATAGGCGGGGACCCGGTGCCGGGCACCGATTTTATAGACTGTCTCAGGGCATTCGAGGCCGATAAGGGCACAAAGGCGGTCGTTATGATAGGCGAGATAGGCGGTACCGCCGAAGAAGATGCGGCAAAGTTTATAAAAGAGAAGATGAAAAAACCGGTGGCCGCTTTTATCGCCGGCCAGACGGCTCCGAAGGGAAAGCGCATGGGCCATGCCGGGGCCATAATCTCCGGCGGCAAGGGGACCGCGGCAGAAAAGATAGCCGCGCTCGAGGCGGCCGGCATCGCCGTTGCCAAAAGTCCGGCAGATATCGGGAAGACGCTGGCCTCTATCATATAACGCCGTTGCTCATATTTTTCTGGATTTCGTGGGCCACATCTCGTAAAAGTTACCCATGCTTCCGCTCTGGTCGACCATACCCTTTATATGCATCCTTCTCGCCATTGCCTTGGTTCCGCTTAGTTTTCCTAAATTCTGGGAGAGCAATAAGAATAAGGCGATACTTTCAGGTCTCATCTCTCTTCCGGCGCTTATGTTCCTTTTAATGACCGAGCCTTTGCTTTTAACTCACTCTTTAATGGAATATTTCTCATTTATCTGCCTCTTGGGTTCGCTTTTCATCATTGCAGGCGGCATATCGATAACGGGCGACCTTAAGGCAACGCCCGTTGTCAACACTTCCTACCTTTTAATAGGTGCGGTCCTTGCCAATTTCATAGGAACCACCGGCGCGAGCATGCTTCTCATAAGGTCGCTTCTGGTAACCAACTCGGAGCGCAAGAGCTCGACTCACGTTCCCCTGTTCTTTATCATAGTGGTCAGCAACTGCGGCGGGCTTTTAACGCCTCTTGGCGATCCGCCGCTCTTTCTTGGCTTCCTGCGCGGCGTGCCGTTTTTCTGGACGTTGAAACTTTTCCCCGTATGGCTTGTTTCGATCGGTTTTCTTCTCACGCTCTTTTATCTGTGGGACCTCTGGGTTTATAAACACGAGACAAAAGAAGAGCTGCTGCACGATGCGGCCCATGTAAAGCCGCTAAAGATCCGCGGGAGGATGGGATTTCTCTTCCTTGCCGGTGTTATCCTGGCTGTCTTTGCAGAGACACCCATAAGGGAAGGGCTTATGATCCTCATGGGTGTTCTTTCTCTGGCGTTCGGTTCCAGGACGGCGCGTAACAATAACCGCTTCAGCTGGCATCCGATAGAAGAGGTTGCCATACTTTTTGCCGGCATCTTCATCGCCATGACCCCCGCGCTTGAGATATTGCATCAAAGAGGGGCCTCGCTCGGCGTAAGCAAACCGTGGGAGTTCTTCTGGATGACCGGAGCCCTTTCGACATTTCTCGATAATGCCCCCACTTATCTCAGCTTCTTAAGTCTTGGGCAGAGCATTCCGTCGGGCGTGACCGTTGCCGGTGTGAGCGAGATCGTCTTGAAGGCGATAAGCGTCGGCGCCGTTCTTATGGGCGCCAACTCGTATATAGGCAACGGGCCTAATTTTATGGTGAAGTCGATATCGGAACACTATGGCTATAAGATGCCGTCGTTCATGGGCTATGTCCTTCGTTCCACGCTTATACTGGCGCCGCTTTATATCCTCATCACGTTCCTATTCTTTGCGTAGGTCTTAGTAGAGAGGAGCTTTCAAGATGTGGCTTGCGTGGGTCCCTTTTTTGTATCTGACCCTTGCGGCTATCCCGATCTTCTTTATGACCTTGAAGGCATCTTCATCTGTGGTGTCATCGCCGATGTAAAAGGGGAGATAGCCCTTTCCGAACTTCCTGCATAACCAAAGAGATGCGTCCCCCTTGTTCCACAAGGCCATGGGCCTTATCTCCAGGACCATTTTGCCGCCATGCATATTGAGCCCGGCTTTTTTAAGGGGCTTTTTTGTGGCGGCTGTGACCCTTTTGATCAACTCGCTCCTTTTATTCTTTGCCACCATCCTGAAGTGGATGCTCAAAGAGAGACCCTTCTCCTGGATTATGACCCCTTTTATCCTGTAAACGGCGGCTTTAACTATCTTTAATATCGATCCTATTTTTTTTTCAAAACGAGCTCCCTTTATAAGTAGTTTCTTTCTTCCTTTATATATCTCCAGCCCGTGGTTTGCGGCGTAGTAGATGTTAGTAAAACCCACCCTGCGGAATATGTCGCTGTAAGCCCTCCCGGTGACCACGGCAACTTTTGAGAACTTGTCGTGTGCGAGGGACCTTAAGAGCTTTTTGGCGGTTCGAGGAAAACTTGCCCGATCGGGGTCCTTAACAATGGGGGAAAGGGTGCCGTCAAAATCGAATAGGTAGAATATGCCTCTTATCCCTTTGCTATTTCGGTGATGATGTCCGATGCCCATTTGAATATATTGTTCTCCCTTATCTTTGCCCTCATACGGTTCATCCGGAGGGCCTGTTCTTCGGAACCCATCTCCAGTGCCGTTCGTATCATGTCGGATGATTGCTCTATGTCATAAGGGTTTATAAGAAGGGCATCGCTTAACTCCCTTGCCGCCCCGGTGAACGTGCTTAAGATGAGAACTCCGCTCTCGTTCTCGCGCGAGGAGATGAACTCTTTTGCAACAAGGTTCATTCCGTCGTGAAGCGAGGAGACGATGCAGAGGTCCGCGGCGCGGTAGTACGGCTCTATCTCCTCATGCGAAAAATATTTTTTGAGGAAGACGATCGGTTTCCAGCCGCCGGACTGGAGCTTCCAGTTGATCCTCTCCGACTCGGCGGTAAGTTCAGCGATGAGGTCGTGATATTTCTTTATATGTTCTCTGCTGGGGGCCCCGATCTGGACAAAGGTGAAGAGGCCGGAATACTGGGGATATTTCTCAAAGAAGCGCTCTATTGCCCTGAACCTTTCCATGATGCCCTTCGTGTAGTCCATTCTGTCCACGCCAATGCCCATGTAGGCTGCTTTAACGTCGAGATTCCTAAGGAGCTCTTCCTTTGAAGACACAGAACCGGTCGCTTGAGAAGCGTTGAAATCTATGCTGATAGGAAATGGTTTGACAAAGGTGGTATGTCCGAGCCTTGTCACCGAAAAATGTTCCCAGTCTATTCTGCATTCAAGGGTCCTGTCGATGGTCTCAAGAAAATTGTTGCAGTGGAACTGGGTATGAAAGCCGATAAGGTTGGAGCCAAGCATTCCGTGCAATATCTCCCTTTTCCACGGGCAGATCGCGAAGGCCTCCGGATTGGGCCAGGGTATATGCCAGAAGAGCGCCACCTTCGAGTTTTCGTGGTGCTCCTTTATGGCCCTTGGAAGTACGGTGAAGTGATAGTCCTGTATGAAGACCACCGAATCCTTGTTCTTTATCTCATCATCAAGGCTTCTTGCGAACTTCAGGTTCACATCCTTATATCTTGCCCAGTCGTTCGCCCTGAATGTGGGCCTTGTGTGTGCGATATGGCATAGAGGCCACAGACCTTCGTTGGAGAAGCCGTAGTAGTATCCTTCCTCTTCCTCCTGCGTCAGCCATACGCGTTTAAGGTCGTATTGATTGAGCCCCGGCGGGACCTTGACGATGTTGTTCTTGTCAACAGTCTCCTTGTCGGCGTTGCCCGCTCCGTGAGCCACCCAGGTCCCTCCGCTCGCCCGAAGGATGGGTTCAAGCGCTGTAATGAGTCCGCTGGCGGGCCTTATGCATTCGATCTCTTTCCCCTTTTTAACGTGCATGTAAGGTTCTCGGTTCGAGACGACTATCATCTTAGTGTCGCCGAGTTTGACCTTTACATGCTCTTTTAACCTGTCTCCCGTCCATATTGCCTCGGCGGTTTGTCTAAGTTTTGCCTCTTCTTCTGCGGCGGCCCTTGCCTGAGCGAGCGTTTTCGTCAGGTTCGATATCTCTTTCGAAATTGGGGCAAAAAGGTCCTCTGCTGCAGGATTGAACGGCGGGACCTCGCCCGACTGGGCCCCCTTTATCCATTCGGTCATCTTTGCTATCGGCCCCAGAACGCTCCATCTGAAGATAAGGATGGTTATGACCGAAACGATCAATACCAGCGTTAAGAGTCTTGCTGCACCCCTTTTCCAGATGTTAAGAAGGTACTCGTCGATATATGAAACGTCGTTAAAGATGACAAGCGTTGCTATCCTCACGCCTTCGTCATTTGATACCGGCACCGCGAATACATATAACTTCTTTGTTCCGGTATTTACGAACTCTCCGCGTCCGTCGGTTCCTTCAAAATTGTCAAAGATTATCTTGGGCTTTTCCGTAGGGAGTTCCGGAAGGTCCTTGGAGCTGTTGATTATCTCGCCGGCGGTGTCATATACGGCTATGCCCGGGACCTGCTTGCTTTTGCTTATCTTGTCCAGAAGACGTTCCATCTTGGGAGACGGACTTTTTTCGGCCAGCGCCGCGATAGAGTCCCTCATCCCTTCCGCTACGAGCCACGCACGGTGTTCAACATCGAACTGAAGCCTCTTTTTTTCGGAGGTGACGTTAAAGTAAGAGAAAACGCCCGCTACGATGACCATCGCAACTATGAGGGATACTATGAACCTTGCCGTTATCTTCATTTATTCGGTCCCAAGTGTTACAAATTGACTATATCGTCCGTATGAAAGAGCGAGAGGAATAATAGCATATATTCCTTAAGATGCCTTGTCAGGAGGAAGTTCTGTTTTACGTGCTCTCTTCCGTTGGCCGCAAGTTGTTGCGCGAACTCCGGATTTTGGAGGAGCTGTTTGATCGCGAACGCCGCCCCTTCCGGACTATGGCACAAAAGGCCGTGGAACTTGTGTTTTACCTGAAGAGGTATTCCCCCAACCGCCGAAGCAACTACCGGCTTTGATTTCCACAGGGCCTCTGTTACCGTCAACCCAAAGCCCTCTTTGAGAGATTTTTGAACGATGACGTCGGAGGCCCTTTGCAATGCGTTTATATGTATATCGTTCTGCGCCATTAAGATCACGTGTATATCCTTGTCAGATCTTGCCTCGTTTTGAACCTCGGCGAGCACTGCGACCGATTCGGGGTCGTCCACTGCCGTTCCTCCGGCGAGCACCAACTGACAGTCGTTATATTTCTTTACATTTCTGTAGGCCGCTATGACGCCGAGAGGGTCCTTTAACCTGTCGAACCTGGATATCTGGGTGACTATCGGCTTGTTCCTTCTTAGCTCATAGTGGTCCAGCACCTTCTCTATCTCCTCTTCGGAAAGCTCCCGGTTCTTATCACTTAAAGGATCGATCGAAGGGGATATTAGGAACTGTCTGATGGGGAGCGGTTTTGAGAACGAGGGGGCGGAGAAGACCGCAGAATCATATTTTACTATATACTGTTTCAGAACATCCCAGACATTTGGATCGGCGATCGAGACATCCACGTGGCATCTCCAGAGCCACTTATTGTCCCTTTTCTGGTCCACAAGCTTTATAGGCTGGGGATCGTGGACAAAGACGATGTCGGCATCGCATTTGAGGTCCTGGTTGTTCTTGTCACCCGTCTCCCAGAAGGCTTTCCACATGGCTTCAGTGATATCGACCGGGGCACCGTGAAGTGCGTTGTGGATGGCCTTTGTAACATTGAAGAAGTCCTCGCCCCCTTTAATAACGTCCCATTTGGCGTCGACCCCCAGTTCCTGAAGAAGGGGGACCATCCTGTTGAGTATCTCGGCAACGCCTCCGCCTACGGCCGTGGAATTTATGTTCTGAATCCTCTTACCCTTCAGAAGACCCGCAAGATTCGCGAGTTCGTCAATAACGACCTTGCCTACGATCGGTTCGTAATCACTTAGCTTTGGCATTGTTTTTTCCCAGTTGATTTATCCTTTGCCTTACGAGCCTGACTATGATGTTCCTTAAGCTCTCGCCGGTATGTGTGTAGGGGTCCAGTTTGGCGATCTTTAATGCCAGTTCTTTCTCGCCAAGAGAATTTGCAAGCCAGTTCGAAAAATCGTTCGTTGGTCTTTCCAGCCTTAGCCTCGATTCGAACATGTGAAAATAGATGCAGCTTAAGCTTATGTTGCGCTCCAAGTGATCCGCGAATTCGTTCAGGTTGTTTGCCGTGAACGGCGTTGGAAATATAAAACTTAAAGATTTTAGGAATACAAAATCTTCTCCTTCCGGCGCCGAGAGATTCTTGAGCCTTGGTCTCGATACGAGCGCCTTTTTTATCTTTTCGATGACCCCCTCTCTAATTCCCCTTATGCTGGTGAATGACACGGTGTCTATGCTTGATATCTCTTCGCCCAGTCTGTCGTCGCCTAAGCTTTCGCTTATCCAGTATCCGAAATCGTTCGGGGGTTCAGGTGAGAGATGCTGGTGACGCTGGAGAAAGTGGTGGGTGTGGTAATAGATCGAAGACCCGCTTATGGTCCTTAGATTCTCGAGCAATTCCTCAAGGTTCGACGCCTTTAACCCGGTCAATTTTATAAGATGCAGGCGAGAATGGAATTGAAATGATCCGTTGTCCATGGTCACAAATATATATTTCCATTAGAACCAAATGACAACGAAAAAATTAGGCACGATTTTTCACTTGCCAACTTGATTTTTTGCTCGAACTGCATTAAGCGGCGGGGACTATGTTCGAACTTATACTTGTAAGACACGGTCAATCTACAACGTCGCTTTTTCGATCAGTTGGTCGAAAATTTTGGAGGTTAGATACTTTGCCTCGCTTTTATCCACGAGAAATTGCGTCACTTCGTCTGCCGCCTTTTTCCAATTAACCGTTTCCATCCTTTTTTTCAACATGTCCCTTAACCGGACTTCATCTAATTCTGTCATCTGTTGAGTGGACTGAGAAAGGGCGTTCTTTAGCAGATTGTAGTTTGGAACAATCTTGTGTCCAACAAACCACATGAAATCGTAGAAATCCCGCCCCTTCGTGTATTGCCTCATTAGGATAGCGTGAAGTTTTCCTGCAAAAAGCGATGGTTGATCAAAATGCATGATGTTCATTGGCATGCG
>PCWZ01000067.1:0-1083 GCA_002796305.1 Deltaproteobacteria bacterium CG11_big_fil_rev_8_21_14_0_20_49_13 | reverse complement strand
TTGATCTTTTCTATGCGTTAGGCCGTTTTCGAGCATCAGCCCGGGAAATTTCAGAAGAGCAATTTTGACATTGCGGACAGCTTTTGTTTTCTGCTCTGCCGAAATGCCAATGCTCGCGAAATGGTCGACGACCTCGGCAGTGAATTTTTCGAAACTAAAACTGCCTTGAGATATTTGCGAGAAATCCAAATCCTCTGAGAATCTTTGTAGGTCATAAATGAATCGCATGGCCGTGCCGCCGACAAACGCAAGATCTTTTGAGTAACCATTTTCTTCGATAAATTTCAGAATCAGTGTTTGAATGAACTCTCGCAAAGCATTGAACCTTGCCATCTTATCGGCTATAGCGAACATATTCTCCTTGATGATATCGTTCATGCTCATGATAGTTCATCCCTGCATTTCAAAAGACCATCAACGATTTTGCCAATCTTTGACATTTTGAATTTCTTGGCCATTTTTTTCATCTTTTTCGGATCGATTATCTCCAGATTTTGAAGGCGCAAGTTTTCCTCGAAATATGACAACTCGATTTTCATGTTCGCAGGCGTCCTTAGATAAAAAAGATCCAATAATGCCTTTTCCGGTGTCGCAATCAAAATATCGGCATCGTTTTCGTCCTTTGTGCGCTCGTATCCAAAAAACAACTCTTTCGCCACATTTTTATAGATGAATCCGCCAAATTTATTGGTGAAGTCTTTGGTCTTTTTAGGGGTTACGGATGTCGTCTGAAATACCCCCTCAGGGATCATGCCATAATAGCTTAATGCATATTCAAGGCTAACATAAGATGGATAATAAAGGATGTTAGCAATGAGCATTTGAGAAAGACCAACCCCTCTATCTTCATTGTTCAAGGTGTATAGCCCCTTTTTAAGTCTAATCAATTCGCCATCTTTGACCCATCTAACCAGTTGATTATTAATAGTATATTCCGACCCATCTTGTGCGCTGAAAAAAGCGCTCGTAACATATGGATATTTTCGCAGATTTTTCTTTATATTTAACAGTTTCATTTCCGTAACTACTATTTTAATAGTAGTTACGGAAACAGTCAAGAGATTTTTGATCTTATCTCACCGG
>PCWZ01000066.1:36326-36755 GCA_002796305.1 Deltaproteobacteria bacterium CG11_big_fil_rev_8_21_14_0_20_49_13 | reverse complement strand
TATGGGCTCCTCACCCCCATCCGCTGCCTATAATGATATGCAGGAGGGGTTGCCACTAATTCAGGGTAATGCTGACATAGTCAATAGAGTAAGCGCACCGCGTTTGTGGACTTCTACTATTACAAAAACCTGTAACATTAATGACATCCTTGTGAGTGTCAGGGCTCCCGTTGGTGAAGTATTCATATCACATCATCATGCCTGTATTGGTCGTGGCATGTGTGCAATCAAATCGAAAAAAGGAACCTCATTGCCTTATTTATTTCAATCGCTCCTATGTATGGAATCACAATGGATAAAACTCAGCCAAGGTAGCACCTTCACAGCTATCAATAGCAATGATTTAAAGGATCTCAAGATACAAATGCCAGATGATTATGCAGAGCAAGAAAAAATAGCTGACATCTTAAGCGCAATGGATGGCGAACT
>PCWZ01000066.1:31431-36289 GCA_002796305.1 Deltaproteobacteria bacterium CG11_big_fil_rev_8_21_14_0_20_49_13 | reverse complement strand
TTGCTGACCGGGCAAGTGAGGGTAAAAATATGAGCAATCAAGATGTAAGGGCGCATTGCAATACGCCCCAACAGGGGGAACGCAAAAACCGCCGTTCCATCCGATTAAAACATTACGATTATTCGCAAAACGGTGCGTATTTTGTGACGATTTGCGTGCACAATCGCGAATGTTTGTTTGGGGATATTGTGGATGGGGGAATGCGGTTGAATGATGCGGGCAATTTGGTTTTATCAACGTGGCGTGATTTGCCGAATCACAATGCCGGTATCGAATTGGATGAATTCATCATCATGCCCAATCACGTTCATGGAATTATCATCGTCGTAGGGGCGGGTTCTAAACCCGCCCTTCATTCAAATCCAACCGCCCATGATTTCGCCGAACCCGCCCGCAATATGGATGAATTCGCCCAAAATAATAGGGCAGGTTTGGAACCTGCCCCTACGGATGCGGGTGGTACGGGGGTCAAATTGTCGGAAATTATGCGGCAATTGAAAACGTTTTCGGCGCGCAGGATTAACGAATATCGGAAAACCCCCGGCCAACCCGTTTGGCAACGCAATTATTACGAACATATTATTCGCAATGAACAATCGTTGGATCGTATCCGCGAATATATCCAAAACAATCCCCTGCAATGGGAATTGGATGAAAACAATCCGGATAATTGTAGGGGCGGGTTCCAAACCCGCCCGCAATATGAACAAACCCGCCCTAAAAATAATATTGATTTGCACGATAGCGGGCAGGTTTGGAACCTGCCCCTACATGACGATGGGGGAATCAAAACATGATTGATCAAATAATGACCCCCTCCTTCAAAGAGGACCACATCTCCCAAATCCCTGCATTGCAGCTTCTGCAGAACTTTGGCTACACCTACCTTACCCCGGAGGAAACGCTCCAGTTGCGTGGCGGGCGGTTGAATGCGGTCTTGTTGGAAGATGTGCTGGTGCAGCAGTTGCGCCGGCTTAACCGCATCCGATTTAAGGGAAAGGAATATCCCTTTAGTGAAGGCAACATTCTTTCAGCCATTCAAACTCTCAAAGACACTCTTTATGACGGCCTCGTCCGTACCAATGAAAAGATTTACGACCTGCTCTGTCTGGGCAAAAGCTTGCAACAATCCATTGAGGGAGACACAAAAAGTTTTCCCCTCAATTATATCGATTGGAATCCGGAGACGTGGCTCACCAACAATGTCTTTCATGTGACCGAAGAGTTCAGCGTTGAACGCACAGGCAGTCATGAAACACGCCGGCCCGATGTTGTCTTGTTTGTTAATGGTATTCCGCTCGCCGTAATCGAGTGCAAGCGACCGGATATTAAGGATCCCATTGGTGAGGCGATCAGCCAACATTTACGCAATCAACGGGAAGATGAAATCCCCAAACTCTTTCTTTTTACCCAGTTACTTTTGGCTATTTCGGCAAACGAAGCCAAGTACGCCACCGTGGGGACTCCGGCCAAGTTTTGGTCTGTCTGGAAGGAGCAGGATGAAAAGGAAGAGAAATTAAAGGCGCTGAAAAACAAACCGCTTTCTTATGAACAAAAAGAAAGGCTCTTTGGGGAACGCTTTGATTATGTGCGGAGCTATTTTGATGCCATGGACGCGGCGGATAGACAGGTCACGGAGCAAGACAGGGCTTTATATGATTTGGCACGTCCTGAGCGATTGCTTGAGCTGACCTACCGCTACACCCTCTTTGATGCGGGCGAAAAAAAGGTGGCGCGTTATCAGCAATATTTCTGCGTTCAGAAGATCTTGGACCGGATTCGTAAACTTCAAAAAGACGGCACACGTCAAGGCGGTATTGTCTGGCATACCCAAGGGTCGGGGAAGAGTTTGACCATGGTCATGTTGGCTATGGGGATTGCTTTGGAGTCAAGCATCGAAGATTATAAAGTGCTTTTAGCGACCGATCGTCTGGACCTTGATGATCAGATATTCAAGACTTTCAAACATTGTGGCGTGGACCCTGTGCAGGCAAGGACCGGTGCGCATTTGTCGGAATTACTGTTGGGCAGCAAGTCGCAAATCATTACCACGGTCATCAATAAATTCGATGCCGCTGTAGGGGCGGGTTCCAAACCCGCCCGCAATACGAACAAACATGCCCTGAATGTTGCGGAAAATAATCGGGCAGGTTTAGAACCTGCCCCTACAAATGTTGGTAAACCTGCCAGAAACGACAATCCCAATATTTTTGTGTTGGTGGATGAAGGGCATCGCGGTCAATTTGGAGAACTCCACGCCAAGATGCGCAAGGCGCTCCCCAACGCTTGTTTTATTGGTTTTACAGGTACCCCGATCCTGAAAAAAACAAAAAACACGGTCGAGCGTTTTGGCGGTTTGATCGATACCTATACCATCAGCCAGGCGGTGAATGACAAAGCCGTTGTTCCTTTGCTCTACGAAGGAAGGCATGTCGATCAAACGGTTGACAGTGAATCAATCGATGCCTGGTTTGACCGGATTACAGAAACCCTGACCAAAGAACAACGGGCTGATCTGAAGAAAAAGTTCACCACCACCGACCAGCTGAATAAGGCCGAAAAGAAAATCATGCGCATTGCCTGGGATATCAGCACCCACTTTCGCGACAACTGGCAAGGAACACCCTACAAGGCGCAATTGGTGACTCAGGACAAGTCAACCGCTCTGCTTTACAAAAAGTATTTGGATGAATTTGCGATGGTCTCTTCTGACGTGCTCATTTCACCGCCGGATGACCGCGAAGGCAACACGGAAGTTGAGGAAGAAAACCCGCAGGCAGTTCAAATTTTCTGGAAAAAAATGATGGCCCGTTTTGGGAGTGAAAAGGAATACAACCGACAAATCATCAACTCATTTAAAAAGAGCGATCACCCTGAAATTATCATTGTTGTTGATAAGCTGCTGACCGGCTTTGATGCCCCACGGAACACCGTTCTTTACTTAACCCGAAAACTCAAAGACCACACGCTGTTGCAAGCGATTGCACGGGTGAACCGGCTCTACGATGGAAAAGACTTCGGCTACATCATCGATTATCGCGGTGTTTTGCAAAACCTCGATGAGGCCCTCGATGTTTATGGAAAACTAGCTGATTTTGATGAAGAGGGGCTCGAAGATCTATGCTCCGCCCTGCTTGACGTGAGTGAAGAGGTGAAAAAACTGGCGCAACGTCATTCCGACCTGTGGAATTTGTTTAAAGATGTAAAAAATAAACAGGATGAAGAGGCCTATGAGCGACACTTGGCCGATGAAGAGTTGCGCACCAAGTTTTACGAACGGCTTTCTGCCTATTCACGAACTCTTGCCATTGCCCTGGCATCAGTCAAATTCATTGAAACCGCACCTGAGAAGAAGGTGAAGCAATATAAAGATGATTTGAGCTTTTTTATGAAACTGAGGACTGCTGTGCGTCGGCGCTACGCCGAGGTTGTTGACTTTAAAGAATACGAAGAACGAATCCAGAAGCTCCTCGACACGCACGTCGGCACAGGCGAGGTCGAACGTGTGACCAATCTGGTCAATATCTTTGATACGGAAGCCTTTAATAAGGAGTTAGATCAGCTGGGAAATGCGGCCTCAAAGGCCGATACCATCGCCCACCGCACCCAAAAAACTATTCATGAGCGCATGGAAGAGGACCCGACTTTTTATAAAAGGTTTTCTGAGCTGCTTGAAGCGGCGATTCGTGCTTTTCGTGAGCAGCGGTTATCGGATCTAGAATATTTAAAACAAGTCACTGAGATTGCGGATAAAGTGCGCAATCGGACCGGTGATGACATTCCTGCCCAGCTAAACCATCGCGATGTCGCTAAAGCCTTTTACGGAGTCCTGTTAGAAGTGTTTACCAAGTATGCCAAAGAAGGTCTCGATATGAGAAGCACGAGTGCCGATGCTGGACTCAAGGTGGATGAAATTGTCAATGAGCACAGAATCGTGAATTGGATAAACAATGTGGATATTCAAAACCGTATGAGAAACGCCATTGAAGATTATCTTTTTGAACTGAAGAAAGAACAAGGCATTAATCTGGCCTTCGAGGACATTGACCGCATACTGGAGCTGTGCCTTGAGATTGCACGAATAAGGTATCCCTCATGAGCGAATCGTTAGAAAATATCGCCCACCACTCTTTTACGTTTGGACAAAAGACCATTCCTTTTCAACTGATCTTTCGGCCCAAGCGACGCGTGTCCATCACAGTCTTACCAAATCGCCAAGTCAGGGTGGCGGCCCCTGCGGGGCAGGATCTTGAAAAGGTACTGGCGCTCGTCAGGAAACGGGCTGGTTGGATTGTCAAAAAGAGAAATTACTTTGAGCAATTTCACCCGCTCCCCGGTGAAAAACGCTTTGTCGGTGGTGAGACACACCTCTATTTAGGGCGGCAATATCGATTGAGATTGAAAAATAGTGAAGGGAAGAGTGTAAAACTCATTGGGAAATATTTTAATATCTCTGTCGAGAGTTTTGATCGAGAGAAAGTCAAGGCAGCGTTGGATGCCTGGTACTTGGTGCGAGCTGAGAAGCTGTTTATCGAGAGAGTTGAGGAGCTTCTCAAAGGCCATCCGTCTCTTCGATTAACACCAGAAAAAATAACAATCCGTCCCATGGCAAAACGTTGGGGAAGCTGCACCAAGAACGGGAATATCCGCCTAAACCTCGATCTTATAAAAGCGCCCTTGCATTGTATCGAGTATGTCATCGCCCATGAATTATGCCACCTTCGGGTTCATGACCACAGCCCTGCCTTTTACAGGCTATTATTGCGCTTGATGCCCGATTGGGAAAAACGAAAGGCGCGGCTGGATGCCTTTATTCCATGAAATTTACTGAGGGGCACCTCTATAAACTACTCACTCT
>PCWZ01000066.1:2082-31412 GCA_002796305.1 Deltaproteobacteria bacterium CG11_big_fil_rev_8_21_14_0_20_49_13 | reverse complement strand
AATCCCCCATAAACACTTGATTTATGGAGATTGCTTCGTCGCTGGACGCTCCTCGCAATGACATAACAATGGGTTTATAGAGATGCCCTGAGAATAAAAAGATGACCCCCAATTCTATGTACAACCAAGATTTATTTTTTGACCTCAAGCGCTCCACGATTCCCAACGTGAAGTCTGCATTAACGTGGGCAAAGGAACGGTTCTAACGTCGTCCACGGTGGCCCGCCACGTAAAACTCGAAGACAGCACTAGATCATCTTCGCAACATATCTTGCTAGAGCCGGAGCGGCGGTGAGGGCAGGGGATTCCATTCCAAGCAGGTGAATAATATCGCCTTCCTTGAATATCGTAAAATCCCCGATAGGCAGGCCGCCTTTATAGAGCTTTGGCCTGTTCCCCGCGTAGGCGGGTTCCAGATCCCCCGCATTTATGTCCTTAATGAACTTCTTTAGCTCTTTGGCAAAGACCTCCGGCGGTGTTTCTATGGAATAATCGCCCTTTTTATCGGGTGTGAGCTTTACCTGTGACGGCCCGACAAAAAGCTCTCCCGCGATATTTCTGTGGGTGTGGATGCCCATGCTAGAGACAAGTGTTGGATCACTATCCTTGCTGGCTTGAGACAGAAATCTGTCCGGCGCTGGATATATCATCGTTCGGATCTTGCCCTTTCGCCACGTGTAATATTCGCCCTTGAAGGGGATTATCTGGTAGAGCGCGCACATCTGAAAATCCTCGCCCCTGCAGACCATGCTGTGGATATCATCCGCCCAGAGCCCCGCCGAATTAATGAGAATGTCGTAATTGATGGGACCGCGCTCCGTTGACAGCTCTTTTTTTACCGTGTCTATTGAGGTCACCTTGCACGGATATATAACGTTCGCATTATCGTTTTTAGAAAGGGCCACTTCCAGCGCGCGGATATATGCCGCCGCGTCCATAATGCCGGATGTCCCGGAATAAACGGCAGAAGTAACGTTGTAGGCAGATGGTTCGGCATTGTAAAACTTTTCGATATTCACGCGGTCGAATTCCTTAACGCCGCATTTTACCGCGTTTTCTATCGTCTTTTCGAGCGCCGCATCTTCATCTTTGCCGCAGGCGATGACCCATTTTCCGCACCTTTTATATGCAACGCCTAATTTATCCAGTTGCTTGATTGTCAGGGCGTTGCCCTCAACACAAAGTTTGGCCTTTAGTGAATCTGGCGGATAGACAAAGCCGGCATGTATCACTTCGCTGTTGCGCGTACTTGTGTGATCTCCGAGAAACTTTTCCTGCTCAAGCAGGTAGATCTCCGTCCGTCCTGCGCTTGTCGAAGGATGAACGGACATTTCCAAAGCGATATTCAACCCAACAACTCCGCCGCCGATTATGCATATTCTCATATAACGAGAGCTTTTAACGAAATTTGGGCAAAATGCAACAGCTTGGTTGTCTTTTCTTCCGGGAACGTGTATAAAAGGGGCATGGCTGAGAAGAAAAGGATACTTTTGGTAGATGACGATATGGAGCTCGTCGAGATGATGGCCAGAAGGCTTGAAATAGCCGGGTATGAGGTTATAAAGGCCTCCGACGGGACCGGTGCCGCCGTGGAGCTTGATTATCATTCGCCCGACCTTGTGGTCTCGGATTGGCAGATGCCTTACGGCAGGGATTCTTCGCTTCTTGAGTATATGCTCTCAAAAGAAGAGACCAGAAAGATACCGGTGATCATAATGACCGGTTTTGAACATCCATACCTTGAGACCGAGGCAAAGAGCCTTGGTGCCAACGCGGTCCTTAGAAAACCCGTAGATGGAAAAGTGCTGGTCAAAGAAATAGAAAAACTCTTAAACCTCAAGGCCTAGTGATTATATCTTCTGTGAATACCTAATATCCTAAGACCGCCCTTATCTTCCAGATATACGTCGATCGAAGAGCTCCACCAGTTCTTCTGTTCATTGCGAAGGGTCTGTACCTGAACCACCAGATGGCGTTTCTTTGCCAGGAGCTCACGGATATTGGCAGGGAGCGTTATCGAATTCCCGGCAGTTTGCTGCCAGTTTTGGAAGATCAGATCTCCTTCAATATCCCTGATCCTGAACCGATGTATCTTGTCGATTGGACTGCCAAGGTCATCGAACGTTATCACGCCGTTAAGGTTGAAGTTGAAGAGGGGATTAAGTTTTTTGAACCAGTATGCAACAATCTTATCCCTTCTTATAATGAGTTCCTCGGCAACCCTGTCGGCGACCTTTTGGCTCTTGTAACCGGCCATTTTGACCATTTCCCCGATATCGCTGTCGCTTAGTTTCTGGATTATTCCGGTCGCCCAGAAGGCGTCGCGGTTCGTCATGAACTTGAAGGCCAGATTTTGGTCGTTTGCCTTCCATTTCTCGGGCCTGAACTTTTCGGATGACAGCACTCCTTTATATTCCTTCACCTGGGAATCCGCCGAGGTCCAGTAGGGGTTATAAAAACCGAACGAAAAGAGGGAATCTACCGTATGTCCCTGTGTCTTGGCAGAGCCGCTTAGGAACTCCGAACGCATATTGGCAAAAGGCGCCGAAAGGTTGGAAAGATAATGGGTGACGTACTCGTTATCGTAGATATCAAGATTGTTCTTTACGCTCACGCTCTTGTTGTTAAGAAATGCGCTGAAGATGCGCAGGCCTCTTAGCTCGCGTCTGTGCTCGTGTGGTATCAGATCGTTGGGGTCATCCTTTCTTTTTCCCTGATATTCAAAGTAACCCAGCTGTGTTCCCTTGGGTATCCTTACGGCAAGCGCCCTGTAACGCCCCTCGGGAACGACACCCTTGTCAAGGATGCCGGAATCGAACTCTATGACGTAATTCTCCGTCACATTGTATCCGGCGGCGCGCAGGGTCAGCGCGCCAAGCATCTCGCCGCCGCTAACGAGCCAATCCGGGTCGTTATGCCCTGTCGTTGAACCTCCCGGTGGAAAAGCCGCGGAGGGGAGAGTTGACGTCGAGGGTGGCCATCCTCCAGAAGGGGATCTCGTTGCCGTCGGTCGGTATCTTTCCAACAAAATTGCATCTTAAAAGAAGGACCTGCCTCGGTATCCATAACGGAAAGAACTGCCTCACGTCGAGCTCGTACTGGTTATAATTATATCCGCTCCTGTTTAGGCCGTAAAAATTACGAAAAGTGAAGGCTCTAAGACCGCCGCGCTGTGTCAGTTCCACCGAATTCCTCGTGTCATTAGCGATCCTTATGCCTATGTCGGCATAATTCACCCATTTGCCAAAACCATCTATCTCGGCCGGCGGAAAGATCGTCTCCACTCCGGGGGTGGACGAGCCGCTCCCCTTGCTCATGCTGTTGCCTATGCTGAACCCGAAATAGGGAGAGAGCAGAAAATTGTCGATGGGCTCATATGTTAAAGTGGCGCCGACCTCGACATCGTTTGAGCCGTAAATGGCGTTGTTGTTTTCGGAGCTGTTGTTTCCGATCCCGTAATAGTTATTAAGGAGCCCCCTGTTAAAGCCGGCGCCGGCGGAATACGAAACCGGTTTTTCAAAGAGC
The DNA here is from genome assembly GCA_002796305.1 of Deltaproteobacteria bacterium CG11_big_fil_rev_8_21_14_0_20_49_13. Classification (NCBI taxonomy): domain Bacteria; class Deltaproteobacteria; species Deltaproteobacteria bacterium CG11_big_fil_rev_8_21_14_0_20_49_13. The sequence goes on along the minus strand of PCWZ01000066.1, from coordinate 27,887 downwards.
TCGAAGGCCTCGGGTTTTGCAAAGGAGACATCGGCGCCTTGCGACATGTCTATGTGTATGGTGTAGGAGGCGCCCAGCAGATAATGTCTATGGAAGAGATCGGTGTGTCTTATGCCGACGCCGCCGCCGAATCCTGTCCCTGCGCCGCCTTCGATTATAGGATAGACCCAGAAGGTCCTTTCCTTGTTGGAAAGGAGGTTCATGGTCTTTGTCATCACGCCCTTTCAACTAATATTTCCAATGTTGCGGAATGGACATTATGTCAAAGAACCGCCTCTTGTCCATTTACAACAATTTTCATTTGGAGTATATTGAAAACATGAAAAATGACGAAGGAAATTATGTGGTGAAAAGCGTCATAGGACAGGGCGGGGTAGGGCGCGTATTCCTGGCATTCGACAAGAACATAAGACGCAACGTCGCCATCAAAGAGCCCCGGACCGACAATCCCGGTGTTTCGAAGGAGAAGCTCCTCGCCCGTTTTTCCAGAGAGGCAAAGATAACCGGCCAGCTCGAACACCCGAACATCATCCCCATATATGAACTGAACAGGTCATCCGAAGGGACCGAATATTATGTGATGAGGTACGTTAAGGGAAAGACCCTTTATCAGGCGGTGAAGGACCGCATCGGAGCGAATAAGGACGGAGCCTTCCGAAGCAGGATGGAGCTTTTGAACAATTTTATCGACGTTTGCGACGCCATGAGCTTTGCGCATGCAAAGGGGGTCATTCACAGGGACCTTAAGCCAGGGAACATAATAATAGGGGACTACGGAGAGACCGTAATCCTCGACTGGGGTATCGCCAAGAGATATAAGAACGATGACACGGGCGACGGCGATATTGTGGATGTTTCGCTCATTGAGGACGACTCAGAGGATATGAAGACAGGGGAAAACGAGGTGCTTGGCACGCCTTCGTACATGGCTCCCGAACAGATAGACAAAAAATTTGGAAGCGTCGATCCGCAGACCGATGTCTATTCCCTTGGCGTGCTTCTATTCATGCTTTTGACCGGCGAAAGGCCGTATCATGAGAAGGGTAAGAACGTTATGAGCTTTGTCGTGAGCGATGCCCCGTCGCCGGACCCTTCCGAAAGATACTCATCCATTCCACCCGAGCTGGTCGCTATATGCAAAAAGGCGATGGCAAAGGAGAAGAAGGGGCGTTTTAAGGACGCCTCTGAGATGACCATGGAGCTTAAGTCGTACCATGCCGGCAGGCTTGTCAGTATCTACAACTATTCCCGTTTCGAGCTGTTTAAAAGGTTCGTCGCAAAGAACAAGCTTGCCCTGGCGGTGTTCGGGCTTCTTGTTGTTTCGATAATAGTCGGCGCCGGGTTTGCCATGAACTTTGCCCATACTGCGCACAAGGCGGAGCTTAAGGCCCAAGGAGCCCTCGTAGATGTTATGAACCTTTCCGAAGAGGCGTTCGACCTGGTTCAGAACGAAGCGACAACACTTAATAAAGATACCGTGAATATTTATAACGATATGCTTTCGGCGGTCAAAGAACCTTCTACCATAAATAGCGCCATTATAAATCTCAAAGAAAAGTATTCGTTTGTTGACGGTTTTATTTTTAAAAGCACGGCTGAAGCAAAAAATGATTTTCAAGGGATTATAAAGAATGAAGCGGGTCGTTACCTGTTCATGATACACGTCCCCTTCAATAAACAGTATTTTCTGGCGGCGATGATAGATATCGGGCGATTTGTACTTTCCATGCTTCCATTCGATCCCCTGAAGAGCCCTTACCAGATATGGTGCATGAAGGACGACGGTCTCATTCTTTACGACAAGGACCCGAAGCAGACAGGAAAATATCTTTTTACGGACGAGATGTATGCCTCGTATCCCGAACTTTTAAAATTTGGGAAGAAGATGATGGATCAGGGTTCGGGGGTCGGCTATTATTCGTTCTTTAAAAAAGAGGGCGGCCCCGTGATATACAAAGTGGCCGCATGGGACACAATAAAAGGGGCGGATGAAGATGACCGTTTCAAGATCATCGTCACCCACCCCTATGTTTCAGCAAAATAGAGCTCTAAAAATGCCAGCCGAACATGCCTGCCATTGAGAAGTGCGGCTTAAAACCGCCATCTGTCAGCTTGATGTTGACTGTGCCTGTAGTTGTAGCGATATCCTTATACCACGACTTTTGGATTACGAAGCTCTCGGTCGTATCGAGGGCAAAGAACAAACCCTTCCAGACGAGAAATTCACACCCGAGACCTATGGCCGGACCTCCGCCGAATGCGCCGATCTTGTTTGCAGTAGCCGCGGCATTAACATATGAAACGTGTCCCACTCCGCCGAGCTTTGCGTATGGAATGATCTTCAGGTTCTGCATCTGCCATGATGCCCCAGTAAAGTAGGGAAGCGTTGCTTTAGCAAAAATTCCGATATCTAAAGCATACTGACGTGCGTTTTGGACCGGGAACGTGCCTATTGGATAGGTGTTTGCTCCATAAGTTACTGTTGCTGTAGCGTTCGCTGGTACGCCTACATCTGCGGTTGCTGTTGCAAATCCGATCTGAAACATCGGGCCTATCCAGTCTGCTATATCCCAACCGAAAACCAATCCAAATGCTGGGTCGATCGATCCGTCAAATTTTTCATCGGTGATCGAATTCTTATCGTTCGTCACCTGCATCATGCCGACAGTGGCGGCAAGATATGGCCCCTTGTGCCATCCCTTTTCAGGAAAATCACCCACGTTCACTGCGCCTGCTGTTCTGGCCAGAGTTGCAATAGCAAAAACGGCCAGCACTACGAACAAAAACCTTTTCATTAAAACCCCCTTTGTTGTTTTTAACACCTCTAATTCAATTATTTAATTTGTCAATTTTTTCTTTCATATTTTCCTTGAGAATTGGGGAAGGTTTAATGTATAAACCGGTAAAATTTAAAACAATCGGAGGTAATAGATGACAGCCTTATACAAAGAGTTGGGTTTTGTTAACACCAGAGAGATGTTCAAAAAAGCCTTTAGGGAGCAGTATGCTGTTCCAGCCTACAACTTCAACAATATGGAGCAGTTACAGGCAATAGTTCAAGCATGCGTTGAAACAAGATCGCCGGTCATTTTGCAGGTCTCAAGTGGCGCCCGCAAGTATGCAAACCAGACGATGCTTCAATATATGGGCGAAGGGGCTGTCAAAATGTCCCGCGAGATAGAAAAGACCATGGGAGTCAGCCAGCCCATTCCCATCACGCTTCATCTGGATCATGGCGATACGTTCGAGCTATGCAAGTCTTGCATCGAAAGCGGTTTTTCCTCCGTTATGATAGACGGAAGCCACCATCCATACGACAGGAACGTTGAGCTGACACACCAGGTGGTTGAATATGCGCATAAGCACGACATCACCGTAGAGGGAGAGCTTGGAGTATTGGCAGGGATAGAAGACAAGGTCGTGGCCGCGAATTCGACCTACACGAGGCCTGAGGAGGTTATCGACTTCGTAAAAATGACCGGTGTCGACTCGCTTGCCATTTCCATAGGAACCTCTCACGGTGCCCACAAGTTCAAGCCTGAAATGTGCACGAAGGACGCCAACGGCGTGCTTGTTCCGCCTCCGCTTCGTTTCGACATATTGGATGAGATAGAGAAGCAGATCCCGGGTTTCCCGATAGTTCTTCACGGTTCCTCAAGCGTGCCACAAGACGCCATTGCCACCATCAATAAATATGGCGGCGCTATCAAACAGGCGGTAGGTATCCCGGAAGTCCAGCTTCGCAAGGCGGCAAAGTCGGCCGTCTGTAAGATAAACATAGATTCGGACGGCAGGCTTGTCATGACGGCGGCCATTAGAAAGGTCTTTGCCGAACAGCCCTCAGAATTCGATCCCAGAAAATATCTAGGCCCGGCAAGGACGGCTTTAACAGAGATGTACAAGGAAAAGAACAAGAACGTGCTCGGCTCGGCGGGGAGATATTGATGCCATCCGGGCGCTGTCATCCCCGCGAAAGCCGGGATCTCATGAGATTCCCGCTTTCGCGGGAATGGCATTCTATGAAACTGTCGGAGGGTCAGTAAAAAGTGGTCTTTGCATTTTTATCAGTAGCGGTTCTTGTGGCGAGCTTTCTTTTGTCTCTCATCATAAAAGATGAGTCGAAGAAGGCGTATATTGCATGTCTTGGTGCCTCGCTGGGCTCCGTGGCCGGCCTGCTCTCATTTAACGGTAACGTCGTCTTTGCGACCAACATGCCTTCGGTTACTTTTGCTTTCGGAATTGACCCGTTGAGCCGCTTCTTTCTGTTGGTCATTTTGGGTGTCTCCCTTCTCATCTCATTTTATGGCCTTGGATATGTAAGGGCGCAAAGAAATCTTATAGGTTCCGTCCCTTTCTTTCCCTTGCTGGTGGCGGCAATGGAGGGGGTTCTAATATCAAGGGATGCCTTTTCGTTCCTTGTCATCTGGGAGATAATGTCGCTTGCCTCGTTTTTTCTGGTCACGGCAGAGCACGAGAACAAGGAGGTTCAAAACGCCGGATGGATCTACCTTATCGCCACGCACCTGGCCACCGCATTTTTAATGGCGTTCTTCGTTATAATGGCCAAGGCCTCCGGGTCGATGTTGTTCAGCAAATTCACTGCTGATCCTTCATATACTCCGTTCACGGCCGGGCTTCTTTTTGTCTTTGCGGTGATAGGGTTCGGCACCAAGGCGGGAATATTTCCTTTCCACGTTTGGCTTCCTCGTGCACATCCCGCGGCGCCCAGCTATATTTCGGCTCTTATGTCGGGCGTTATGATAAAGACCGGCATCTACGGCATCTTGCGAACACTTACTTTTCTTGGGTCTCCTCCAATGTGGTGGGGGACTCTTCTTGTGATTGTCGGCGTAGTTTCCGCTGTGGCAGGTATCCTATATGCCCTCATGCAACACGATCTTAAAAGACTTCTCGCTTATTCCAGCGTTGAGAATATTGGCATCATAGTTATCGGTTTGGGTGTAGGCGTTATCGGTGCCGCTAAGGGAAACATGCCTGTTGCGGCCTTGGGATTTGGCGGAGCTATCTTTCATGTTTTAAATCATGCGTTGTTTAAAAGCCTCCTCTTCCTTTGCGCAGGTAACGTTGCCCATGCGGCGCATTATCTTTCTATAGACAGTCTTGGCGGCCTTATCAGAAAATTGCCACGCACCGCGTTTTTGTTCCTTATTGCCGCCTTATCTATTTGTGGTCTTCCTCCCTTTAACGGGTTCATAAGTGAGTGGTTTGTTTATTTGGGCGTTTTTAGTATAAGCAAAGGTTTTTCGGGTTACCCGATATTGCTTGCGGTTGTGGGTATCATCGGGCTCGCCTTTGTCGGAGGTCTTGCCGTTGCCTGTTTCACAAAGGTCTTTGGCATAGTTTTTCTGGGCGAGCCAAGGAACGACCTTCCAAAAGACTGTCACGAGGCCCCGAGGCTCCTTATCTATCCTATGGGCGTTCTTGCGCTCCTTTGTGCGGTCTTTGGCATCTTTCCGTTCTTGGTCCTGCCTTTTGTCTCTGCGGCGTCAATGGTCGTTCTCCCGGGACTTGCCGCAACAAGTTTGGGCGAACCATCGCTCACTTCTCTCTCATGGATAAGCGTTGCGTTCGCCGTTCTTATTCTATTAACGGCCTCGCTATTCTTTATTCGCAAGATGATCTTCCGAAAGAGATCGGTCAAGCACGCCGTAACATGGGATTGCGGTTATGCTTTTCCGACACCTCGAATGCAGTACACCGCGGCATCATTTGCAGAACCTGTCGGCACATTCTTCAGCTCCGTTCTTAAGCCGTCCGCGAGCGTTCAGTATCTTTCTGGGATATTTCCAAAGGCGGAAAATTTTGAAGAATATGTTTCAGACCGGGCAGAAAACGGGTTTTTTGAACCGTTGTTCGAGAGGATAGGCAGATTCCTGTTGTTCGTCAGGCGTAAAAGAAAGAACACGGCTCAAAGTTATCTTGCGCTGATATTTATCACCTTGATGGCGCTCTTTATACTGGAGGTGTGGTTTGGAATATAGGCCGCTCTCCGTTATCTTTCATTTGTTCGTTCTTTTAATTGTGCCGCCATTTTTTGCCGGTGTCATTAACAGGGTAAAATCCATCTTTGCCGGAAGGAAGGGGCCCCCGTTATTTCAGCTCTATTTCGATATTTTCAAGCTCCTTAAGAAGGACGCCGTTTACAGCAGAAGCACATCATACATCTTTCAGTTCGCTCCTCTTGTAGTTCTGGTTTCCGCTGTCTGCGCCGGCGCCATAATTCCTTTAACAGGGAACGCTCCGATACACTTTTACGGAGATATAATCCTTTTTGCGTATTTTTTTGCCCTATCCCGGTTCTTTATGGTCATTGCGGCGCTGGATACCGCTTCGAGCTTTGGGGGGATGGGCGCAAGCAGAGAGGCGGCGTTCGGAGCTTTTTCGGAGCTGACCACGTTCATCGTGATAATAGCGCTGGCGATAATTACCAGGTCCCTGTCGCTCGACAAGATATTCACCGGAGGCGGCCCGTATCTGATAGCCAAACCTTCCATAATACTTCTTTTTATCACGTTCTTTTTTATCCTTCTCACCGAGAATTCAAGGATGCCGGTGGACGACCCCAATACGCATCTTGAACTGACCATGATACACGAGGTGATCATGCTTGATTACAGCGGCCCGGACCTTGGCCTCATGCTCTACGCTGCCTCGATGAAGCTTTTTATTTTCATGGCATTTGCCGCGATGCTGATATCGTCAGACGCTTCTCACGGAATGTTTGTTGGCACTGCGTTGCTTCTTTTAAAGATCACCGTTTTGGCGGTAATTATAGGGGTCGTTGAATCAGTGACGGCAAGGGTAAGGCTGATCAGGATACCGCAACTTCTGATAGTATCGTTCGTGCTGTCGGTATTCGCCCTTTTGGTGGCGCTTTTCATGAAGGGGGTGCTGTGAACTGGATATTAATAGGCATAGTCCTTACTACGTTCATTGTTCTTGGCTCTTCGAGAGTGGATACTCGTATAAAGGCTCTGGCTTTTCAGGGCGCGCTTCTTTCGATGCTGCAGTTCGTTGTGCGGGGATTGGCCTTCGATATTCACAGCGTGCTTCTTCTTACGATCACCCTGGCGGTAAAGACCGTCGGCATACCTCTTCTTATCTTTCGCGCCATTAAGGGCATATCGAAGCATGCCGACAAAGAGCCCGCCATAGGTAACCACCTGCTTCTTTTAACGGCGTGTGTCATTACTATTTTTAGCTTTATGAACATTAAGATGTTCCCGTTGACCGCAGGTCCCGGCATTTCTCCCTTGCTGATACCGGCCGCTCTCACAACGGTCCTTACGGGTTTTCTCATCCTTGTCACAAAGACCAAGGCGGTGAACCAGATCATAGGTTTTATCATACTGGAGAACGGGATATTCACGTTCGGCATGACCATCGTCACTGAATTTCCTGCTATGGTCGAGATAGGGGTCCTTTTGGACCTTCTTGTCGGCGTGTTCATTATGGGGATCATGCTTTATCATATCAACAGGACATTTGACAATATAGATACAAGGGCGCTTTCGACGCTGGGAGACAGTTAAGTGATACCGTTACTGTTCATACCTTTTATTCTGGGATTAATCGCGCTTTTTATGAAAGGCGAGGGGAGACGCTACGTTCGCAGAAAGATACTTATTTCCGGAGCCCTTCTGCACAACATAGGAACCGTTTCCGTTCTGTTCTTCAGATGGCCCGACATTTTCGGTGATTATATCAACATTGACGGTGTGGGGCTGATATTTCTTTTTCTGATAAGCTCCATTTTTACTCTGGTCGCCTTTTACAGCCTCGGTTATTTTCCCTTGAAACGAAAAGTGGTGGAGGATGAGTCCGGCGGTCATGTATATGTCTCGTGCATGCTCTTTTTTCTCACCGCCATGACCCTATCTGCATCCACCACGCATATCGGGTTGTTATGGATAGCGATAGAGGCAACGACCCTTGCCTCGGCCCCTCTGGTCTATTATCGGCAGAACAAACGTTCGCTTGAGGCCGCATGGAAATATCTGCTTATATGTTCTGTTGGGATCGCGATCGCTCTACTCGGGGTGTTCTTTGTGGCGGCCTCAACAAGAGGGACCGGCGCCGAACTTTCGCTTTCGTCCCTTATGGCCCACGCGAAGGAGCTGGACCCCGATCTTTTGCGCATAGGATTCATACTCGTTCTGGTCGGTTTTGGAACGAAGATGGGGCTGGCGCCGTTGCATAACTGGCTTCCCGACGCCCACAGCGAAGCGCCTTCTCCCATATCGGCGCTACTTTCCGGTACGCTTCTTAACTGCGCCCTCCTGGGCATCTTAAGGTTCTACCAGATATGCATATCCGCCGGGCTGGGTGGTTTTGCCGGGCGTCTTCTGGTCGTATTCGGTCTTATATCGCTATTCGTTGCGGCCGTTTTTATTTTCCACCAGAAAGATTACAAGAGACTGCTTGCCTATTCCAGCGTCGAGCATATGGGCATAATAGCCGTCGGTTTTGGAATAGGTGCCGATTTTGCAAGCTTCTTGCACGTAGTAGGGCACTCACTTACAAAGACGCTTCTCTTCCTTACCGCCGGAAACATACTTGTTCTCTACAGGACAAAGATGGTCTCGGAGGTGAGCGGGCTTTTAAAGACCTCTGCACCCACGGGAATAATGTTCCTTATGGGTAGCCTTGCAATCGTAGGCTTGCCGCCTTTTCTTCCTTTTATCAGCGAGTTCCTGATACTTCGTGACGGTATATCGGGAGGGAACGTTATTGCCATGACGCTGTATCTTGTCTTTCTTGGGGTTATTTTTGTCACTATGTCCAGATCGGTGCTTAGAATGGTCCAGGGAAAGAAGAAGGAGCTCATATGGGGTGAGCTTCCCAAGATGGTATTGGTGCCGCCCATGATACTGGCCATGGCCGTGCTTCTGGCGGGGCTCTATCTACCCAGATATGTATCGATCCTTTTGGAGAACGCGGCGAGGATGATGAATATCTTATGACGAGGAACTTTACCACTTTAAGAAATGCGACTTCCTGCAAAGAGGAGGGGATACCTCTTCTTTCAATAGGTGACCTTAGGATCTGGATAATAGATACCTGCAAAACGCATGAAGGCAGGGTGGTGTCGCTGTTTGGGAACAGAACGGCGGATGGTAATGTCAGGCTCTACGGCATCCTTGGAATAGATGGCAAGGGCGAGATACGAATAGCATCGGCGGACGTTAACGGCATCTCTTATGAGTCGCTGACGCCTGCGTTGCCGGAAGCACACCTGTTCGAACGCGAGTTGCACGAGAACTTAGGGATAATCCCGAAAGGGCATCCGTGGCTGAAGCCGGTCCGCAAACAGGCCGGTTACAATTATTATTCTGTCTCGGGCGATTCTATTCACGAGGTGGCGGTTGGACCCGTTCACGCCGGGGTGATAGAGCCGGGGCATTTCCGTTTTCAGTGCCACGGTGAGAAGGTATTTAACCTTGAGATCCATCTTGGCTATCAGCATCGCGGTGTGGAGGAGATGATCAAAAACGCCGGACCTTCTAAGAGAATGATACTTGCCGAATCGATAGCGGGCGACAGCGTTATTTCTCACGGGCTTGCATATTGTCACGCAGTAGAAGGGCTTGCGATGAGGGAAGTGACCCAGCGGGCCAGGATAATAAGGGCGATGGCTCTGGAGATAGAACGCATGGCGAACCACGTGGGAGACCTTGGCGCCATTGCAAATGACGTGGGCTTTTTACCGGCCGCTTCATATTTTGGAAGGATAAGGGCGGAATTTCTTAACATGCTCCTTACCATCAACGGGAACCGTTTCGGGAGAAGCCTTTTGAAACCCGGCGGGGTCAGGTTCGACATCCCTCAAGAGATGGCAGAAGGTCTTAAGAAGAAACTCAAGCAGGGCATGAAAGACGTTAACGATACCGTGGAGCTGATGTTTGGGACCGCTTCTGTTATTGAAAGGCTTGAGGGAACGGGAACCGTGAGCCATGAAACTGCCAAAGAGCTAGGGTTGGTAGGCGTTGCGGCTAGGGCCTGCAATCTTCAAAGAGATGTCAGGCGTGATTACCCTTTCGGGCATTACAGGTTCGGCAAGTTCATTATTGCAAAGGCCGCATCGGGAGACGTGTTTGCGAGATCACGTGTAAGGTATCTTGAGATAAAGAGGTCGGCGGAGCTCGTTGCCGAGCTTCTTGAAAGAATGCCGAATGAAAAGGTGGATATTCAATGCGAAGGGCTTAACGCCTCTTCACTTGCTGTAAGTATGATCGAAGGCTGGCGTGGCGAGGTGGTCCATATTGCCAGGACGAACGGGAAAGGGGAGGTCATCCAGTACAAGATCGTCGATCCATCGTTTCATAACTGGACAGGGCTTGAAATGGCTCTCCGGAGCGGGCAGATATCCGACTTTCCTTTATGCAATAAGAGCTTTAACCTCTCTTATGCAGGGTACGATCTTTGACATAAAATCTATTATTCGGCGGCTGGCGGGGTACCGGCACTCAAGCCGCGCTTGAGTCACTTGCCTTTTCAGTCGTAAAACTTGTGTGGCTTTGGGTTCTGTCATTGCGAGCCCCGAAGGGGCGTGGCAATCTCCCATACATAGTTGACCGCTGAAGTTCGGTGGCTTTCGGGGTCCGGTCGGGTATGAGAGCGATGTCGCGGAGCCCCGCCACACAACAGCCAAAATGATTGGCGGGGTGAGCGCCAAGTCGGTGGCGCCGCGGCGTTTGAGCGGCGACAACCGACGGTCGCTCGAACACCCAACCGGATCCCGAAAGCCAAACGCGTTCCTCATGCGGGGATGTCGACACTTTCTAATGAAAGTGTCGTGAAATAGATTTTATGTAAAGTGAGCAAAGGTACTTATGATAAATATATTAAGAACAAGGATAAAACAGGGTCATCAGGCGTTACCGTTCCCTCCTGTCAAAAAGATGCCGGAACGTTTTCGGGGGCTTCCCGTTATCCATCCTGAAAAGTGTAAAGATAACTGCGAGGCTTGCAAGAACGCGTGTCCGAATGGTGCGATCTCAGCCGATCCTTTAACGTTGGACCTTGGAAAATGCCTGTTCTGTGAGGAGTGTGTTGCCTCCTGCCCGAACAGGGCCATAGAATATAGCGGAGATCTAAGGATGTCTGTCAGGGGGAGGAGCGACCTTCTTTTGAGGGGCGATGAGTTGAAGCTGGCAAAGGCGCTGCACGAAAGAACGCGCAAGCTCTTTGGGCGATCTTTGAAATTGCGTGTTGTGACCGCAGGCAGTTGTGCCGGCTGTGAAATGGAGCTTAACGCCTCTAGCAATATACAGTTCGATATAGGAAGGTTTGGGGTGCAGATAGTTGCCTCTCCAAGGCATGCCGATGGATTGATAGTTACCGGGCCCGTTACCGAGAACATGAAGCTTGCACTTGAAAAGACCTATGAAGCTGTCGCAACTCCAAAAATAGTCATCGCGGTCGGCGCATGTGCAATAAACGGCGGTCCGTTCGAGGGAGGTTCGTGCGTTCATGACGGCGCCTCATCTACCGTGCCTGTAGACCTTTTCATTCCCGGATGCCCGCCACACCCCATGACGATAATAGATGGGATAGTTCGCTTGCTGGGGCGTATTTAGTTTAAACTTGAATTTTTTCCGATTAACCGTTATTTAGGTCGTACAAAAAGGGGGAGCCATGAAAAAATTACTGGTTGTTCTTGCTTTATTCGTTTCTATTCCGGCGTTCGCAAACACAAAGGATGTTGTGAAGGTCTTTGAGAATGCCACCGTCGAAACGGGTGCGTCCGTCACCAACGCCGTGGTCGTTTTTGGCGATCTTAATGTGGAGGGGACGGTTCGGGATCATGCCGTTGTCATCGGCGGCGATCTGAACGTCTCTTCGAACGGAGGCGTGCTCGGCAAGACGGTCGTTATCTTCGGGAGCATAAATAAAGAGCCTGGTGCCGAGGTTGCCGACGAAATAGTCGAGCTTTCGTTAAAACGATTTTGCACTAAGAGCTCCTGCTCTACGTCGGACTTTGTGCTTCCCATTTTGGGACTTGCAACGATCGGGCTGGCGGGACTTATAGGCCTTTTTGCGGTGGTCGGGTTTCTTGCCATATTCCTTCTCATATCGCTTTTATTCACCGACAAAGTAGGGCGCGCGTCATACAGGGCCGAGAGGCATCCGTGGTGGTCCATCTATCACGGTCTTATTGTGGCGATACTTGTCCTGCCGGTCACGCTCTTTTTGGTGGTGAGCATCATCGGCATACCTGTGGTGCCGGTGCTATTCATAATCCTTTCGGCGGCAACGTTCTTTGGCTATACGGTCATCTGCCAGCTTATCGGCGTTAAGTTCTTCCGCGCCATAAAGAGGCCGGGCCGTCCGATGATAATAGAGGTGATAGTAGGCTTCATCATTCTGGCCATACTTTCATGCATCCCCGTTGCCGGATTTTTCATTAAAACAGCCGCATGGCTGGCCGGCCTCGGAGTCACGGTAGACACAAGATTCGGCACAAGGCCGAAATAGATCTGTTGCATATCATTGCGAGGAGGTTTTGCCGGCGAAGCAATTCAATGCACATATGGGAGCTTTCTTTTAGGCCGCATAAAAATGATTGATTATTGGGTCCTTATATTGTAGTAGGTCGCGTCGTTTGTGATTTGTTCATTGTAATTTGTAAGTTGCCGCCGCAAAGCGCGGCTCATGGTGGGCGTAGTTCAGCGGTTAGAACGCCTGGCTGTGGCCCAGGAGGTCGCGAGTTCAAATCTCGTCGCCTACCCATAAATCAAGACCCCGCAAGCATTTGCGGGGTTTTTGTTTTTAGGTTGTTTGCGTTGAAAACCCCTCCGGGGACACACACTTAATTATAGATAAGTCTCGTGAGCCAACCCCGATTTTCCCGATTTCATCATTCTCCTACAAGTTTTCCTTTTTATGTGCACGGTAGGCGATGACGGTTGCTTTTTCAAGAGTAACCAGCCCCTCATCAATCATGGGATCAATAGCTTCCATAAGAGTTTTAACGCGCTCCTGCTTGTCTACGATCTCGATTATTATGGGCAGGTCTTCCGAAAGGCGTAGAATCTTCGCCGTGTGCATTCGGCTATGAGCCCCAAAACCCATAAGGCCGCGCAAGACAGTGGCACCTGCCATACCTTGCTTTCTGGCCATATCAACTATGGCTTCATAAAGCGAACGCCCGTTATGACGATCGCTTTCTCCAATGAATATGCGCAATAGCTGCGCGTCAGAAGGTAACTGCATATTATCCTCCTCCTTTAAGTGATTTGGCAGCGGCTATTCCAAGAATGACGAGACCGATCCCCAGCACATTGTGAAGCAGGACGTTTTTAACCGATGCCGTCCACTCGGCTGCCCTGAGAAGCTCCGCCGTTTCCAACATGACCGAGGAGAAGGTTGTAAAGGCTCCGAAGAAACCGATGAAAATCACAGTACGGAGTTCGCCGCTTATTTCAAGATAGCGTTCTGAGAAGATCCAGAGAAAACCGGCAAAAAAGCAACCAATGGCGTTGACCGAGAGTGTCCCCCATGGAAACTCAGCATCGACAAAGCGGTGGACAAAGCCCCCGAGAAGGTAGCGTGACACGGTTCCCACCGAACCTGCCATGGAAAGCCAAAGAATTTTTGTGGCCATCAAATCCTCCTGGCGATGCGCTTGGCGCATCGCATATCAGGAGTCATCAGCCTTATTTGACGGGCGGTTATTGGGGAGACTCCATTCCCTTAAGTCGATCCGATCAATAGCACACTGACGGCGGCAATCAAGCACTTTGGAAAAAAAAGGAGAACAGCTAAAGTACACGATATTTTCAAGCTTTGTAAGTGTCGGATACTTACAGGGTGTTTTATGAGAAGATGATAATGATTGGATAATAAACTAAAACCGTGAATCTTAATCTCCCAAAGCACAACGGATTCAACAAGAAGGTTGATGAATATCTTGTAATGCTCCGGCAATCTAAAAATCGGCTGGCGGGCATTTCCGCGATTCATCACATGGTAAAAAGCACCCTCGTATTGCATGCGTAGTGGACGAGCCATAGTATGATGCGCCGCTACGACAATATCCACCGAAAGTAAAGAGTAAAGACTTGACCCCCCCTCCCCTCTGGCCAATACTTGTGGGTAATTGAAAGGTTCGCTGGGCGCTTACCTTAGATCACGCTGGAACTGTAGAAGATGGATTAGAGTGTGTGAAAAAATTGACGTTCATGGTGAACTCATCGTGAGCCCTTCGGCAGGCTCAGGATATGCCTGTCGAACGACGAACCCCCGTTTCACATTTCTCTTGCAATGTTTCTGGCAAGTGTTATGCGGCACTAATGCGTTACAATTGGCGAAGAAGCGCTGCAAGAAGAGGTTGCGGTCGTATTGCAATTGGTACGTTGTTGTCATTATTTTATATTCAAGAAGTTTTTTCCTTTCCAAACGTAGTAATTCATTCGGTAGACAATGTAAATCTTGATGCTCCCACGCATCATGGTCTGTCTGTGAAAATAGACAAGCTCTGGGATCCAAATTTGAATTTTTATGAAGTGCAACTCAAGCCGGATTCAGGAGGCATATATCCTCCGTGGGCAGTTTATAACACAACAATTAAGCCGTTCGATGGCGAAATGGTTATCATACCGTATCGTAATGGGATTATGGCTTTAAAGACAAGCACAAAATATTGCTTAAGAATGCGTGCCGTTTATGCAAGCGGCATAACTCCGTGGGTAGAGTCGTGCGGCATCGTTCTTAGCGTTGGAAATGTTTCGCAAGGCGATTCGGATGGCGACGGCTTGTCGAATGCGCAGGAATATGCGCTAGGCACCGATCCGAACAACAAAGATTCCGATCTCGATTCTATGGCTGACAAAGATGAACTGAACAATAATACGGATCCAAATAAAGCGCTTTATGCCAACGTATTCGTCAAAACGCCATCACTTGATTTTGGTGTTGGCAACAATTTTGGCACGTACCCAGGCCAGCACCAGTTTATTCTGATCGTGAACAAAGGCGATCAGGTGGCCAAGATAGACAGCATTAAATTATCTTCGCCGCACTTTAAGATTGGCACGTATTCACAGCTATTGACACACATACCTCCTAAAAATGAGCTTCGCTTGCCAGTTTCTTTCCTTCCTCAAAGCGGGGGTAATCATCAAGCAACTGTAGAGGTCAAGATAGCATACGATCCGGAGCCGCTTCCTCTTGTTCAGCTTTATGGCGCAGGTAGCGAGATGCCAAATTGTATTATCTCAACCGAAAATGAATCACTTGATTTTGGAGAAATGAATAGCGGCGATATAAATTTGGCAAGAAAAGACATTGCTATATCAAATCTTGGAGACGCTGCTGATTATAAAAATGAAACCGAGCCGCTCGCGTTCACAGTGCTTACTGATAATCTTGGGATAGTGCCTGGCCTGCGCGGATTATCAATTCCGCCGGGAGAGAAAATAAATCTTCCTGTAATAATTCCGCACATAACTCCAGGCGATTATTCCGGAAATTTGATTATCAAGACATCGGCGTGTGGGGAACGTGTTATAAAAATAAATGCTAAGGCCAAGTGAGGTTTTATGAGTGATGATAATAGTTACCGACTTGATAATCTTTTATATTTCGGCGCATCTGCCGGTTTTGCAAAGTTTCGGCGTAGTAGTGAATTAGACCCATACGAAACGGACTATAGTGAATTTGAACTTCATCTTGGCATCGAGGCTGTAAGACTTTTTCAGTTTCCGTTCTTATTTGATACAAAACTACAGTCAGACCTTATTGTTGAAGCGCAATATTCGTATACTGGTGGAGATGAAATCAACTTAGGTTCTCACAGACATCTGTTATCAGGCAAAGTAGGACTACGCACCCGTTTCTTTTTGGTGCGGCAGTTCAGCATATTCCTAGATACCATGGGAGGTATCGGTTGGTCACATAGCGAGCTTAATTTCGGCAAAGGTTTTCCTCTTCCGAAGGATGATGTTGGAAACGTGTTGGGACAATTGAAGGGCGGTATTGAAATCTGCTTCGGCGGCAACGTCTGCCTTGTGCCTAACATCAGCACAATATGGGATTTTTCATTTGCGGCGAAGCAAGACTATATACATGGAAACGTGATATTTGGTTTAGATATCTTTTTCAAACCGAAGGAGGAAGAAGAAAAAAAGGAAGAACCCGCGAGGGAGATAAAAGAGACGTTAGCAGAAGCGCCACCGCCACTTATAAAATATGTGATAGTAGAAGGACCGTCGCCACCGCCGATTATACAAAAAGTGAAATGGACAAGAACGAAGGTAATAGAAAAAATGACTTGGTTTGAATTGCCACTCACATTCTCCAATGACAATCCCGACATACTACTTCAGCCTCAATGGTTTGCCGAACAAAACGGTGGGAGGATGTATGAATGTTATTCAAACCCCCAACTTGACCATTTCATGCGTACCGTTTACAAATGGTTTAAGCGTGTCAATCCTGACGGGAAAGATGATTATCGGATGATTATCCGTGTCAAGGCTTATGCAAATGATACAGGCACCCCTAAACACAACAGAGAACTTGTATTGGGACGCAGCCATGCGGTTATTGATTATTTGGTGGCAGATAAGAAGGGAGAGGTGTACCAAAGCAAAATAAAAGGTATGAAATCTATAGATAGTGAGGAGCGTTTGCGTGAGGTAGGTAGTGACGCCCAGCGTAAAATTTGCGGATTTCAGGATAGCCATGGAGGCAGAGTTGGGTCGCTAAAAGAACTTGCTGGTAAAGGAGATGTTGAGATTATAAATGAAAATGAGGAGTTAATCAAAAAGCATCCGGAACATGATCCGATAATGGATATTACTGACGAGTTTAAAGTGCATATTTCGGATGCATCAGATCCAAGCTATAGAACAGTGCGCTTTGGCATACAACTTCTTAGGAACGGGTTACATCTGGAAAACATCGAGATGGATAAATTTATAAAGATGATTCAACTTTCAAGGGACTAAGCTGATGATCAAAAAAGCAACATTATTTATGGCATTGTTATTTGTTTCGTCGGTTGCTTTTGCCGCCGACAACACCTATCTTGTCAGCTCGCTTAGCGATAAACAACAGGAGGGTACGCTTAGGACTATTCTTCATTATGCATGCGATAGCGACGGGAGCGATTTGGTTAAATTTGCCAAGACGAGGCTTGATCAATTAAGGATATATCTTAAGAGGCCGCTGGTGATACCCGAAGACTGCAAGGGGCCTGTGACGATGATGGGTTCTGATGAAGCCGAAACAATCCTTGACGCTTCAGACTTTGAAGGGACTGCAAAGGGGAGTAATTGCACGCTGGATATTTATTCCAATGCCAACGCGGTGGCATATTTTGGTTTTTCGGGAAACAGGCATGGAGCCGCTGTCTGTGTCTATGGCCGGAGCAATGACATTTTTGAAAACAGAATGGGAGTTGAGAAGTACGGTTCTCTAAACGAAAACGTTCACGGAATTGTGGTGTCTAAAATATTTTCAAAAAATAATGGAGGCATGAATGGATCTTTTACGACCATCAGGAAAAATATCATTGGCCAGCAACCGGAGCATGGCATTATCATCGACGCTGATTCTGTATCCGTCACCAAAAACGAGATCACATCCTCTGGCGGGCACGGTATCCAGCTTGAAGGCGATGGCATTGAAATTTCAGAGAATATCATTGCAGGAAACGGCGGTTGTCCACCCAAGGGCAAGGCCATTGAGGGGCAAGAATACTGCTATGACGGGGACGCGCTGGGAGGCGCTGGAATTTATATAAAGGGTGGTTCTAGCAATGTGCTGATTGGAGGCGATAATTTTGAGGAAAGAAACATTATCCAATTTAATAGAAATGGCGGAGTTGTTCTATACAATTCCAAAGAAACCGATTTGATCAAGATCACCCATAATCAAATATCTAAAAATTATGGAACTGAAGTAGGGATCGATATGAGAGGAGATGGAGTAACAGAGAACGATATTTTGGATTTAGATGTTGGCCCTAACGCTCTTCTAAATTTTCCTGAGCATCTTCAGGCATTCCGGCTTGTTGGTGACCGCCATTGGATATGGGGAGTGTCATTTTTTACGGATGATATTGAACTTTATGGTGTGGCACCGGAGGACTTTAACAGAGGAGTTATTCATGGAGGCGGGGACAGTTTTTACGGTGACATGACAATTGCATCAAACAGTTTTGAAGCAATCCATAACAATCTAAACTTTTCAGAGGCAAAGGCGGTTACAGCAGTGGGGCTTGCTATAGATGGCAATACGTCCGAATATAGCCTTAATGCTGGCGTTTCTATGGACGAGGATTATGATGGCATTCTCGATGAGTTGGAGACCGGTGATGGAACGAAAGCATCCGGTGGAACATCCCCTGACAATGCCGACAGCGATGGCGATGAGCTTCCCGACCCCATCGAGGACAGAAATCGCAATGGCGAATGGGAGCCTGAATTAGGAGAACTCTGCGCGTATAATCCAGACACAGATAATGACGGTATATCTGACGGGGCAGAGACGCACGGTGACGGAGTTTATGACAAGGGAAGGGACACCGACCCATTCAAACCCGACACTGATGGCGATGGTCTTGTCGACGGAGATGAAGATAAAAATGGTAATGGAATTTGGGATGGATATTTGAAAGAAACGAGTCCGCTTCTTGTGGATTCTGATGGCGATGGTTTTGGAGACGTGGTTGATTCTTGTCCGAGCATTGCAAACCCTGGTCAGGATCCGTGGTATTGCTATTGATATGAAAGATTAAAATGGCTAACATTTTCGAAAATATTATTAAAATTCTTGCTGTTCCATTTGGCATAAGCGGTTGTGCGCATCCGGATAACGAAATATCGGTGCCGAATGAAACAGATACGATAGATGTCATTTATACGCATGATACGTATGACGAGGAGGCGTGCATACCTGAAACATGTGATGGCTTAATCGATTATAGCCGCAAGCAGGGAGATAAATCTTTGTGCATATATTTTTCGGAAGCCGATATTGGTTTCACGAGCGAGAACGTGCATGCAGGTATTCAAGTTGCGGATCTTGATGGTGACGGCTATGACGATGTTTATGTTCTAAATGAAAACTCGGCCAACCAGCTTTTTATAAATTTAAATGGAAAGTTTGTTGATAAATCCAAAGAATTTCACCTTGATATAGAAGGCTATAATAGGAGCGCATTTTTTGGAGATCACGAGCAAGACGGCGATTTAGATCTTTTGCTTGTCGGGGATTTAGGAACACGTCTTTATAGAAATAATAGCGGTCAGTTCGATAAAGGCGTTCAGATAGATTCGAATCCTGCGATGGCGGGAATCATGCTTTACGCGGACATCCTAACGGCCACCGATAACGGCACAAGATTTTATCGCAATGTCTCTGCAAACACGTTTGAAGAAGATGCCTTAAATAGCGGTCTCTACGATTCAGGAGCAGGCTCCGCTTTTGCTGTCAACGATTACAATAACGACGGGCTTGACGATATTTATCTAGCCAATTTTACCGGAAAAAACAGGTTTTTTAAAAATACTGGCAATGGATATTATGAATCTGTTGAAGATAAGCTAGGAGCCGAAGGAGAGTTTGGCAGTTCAACGTCTGCCACGTGGGTAACGCTTCAGCCGGAAGATATAAGTCCGGCGCTTTATATTTCAAACTGGAATACTGCCAATCTTCTTTATGTTCATTTAGGTAATGGAAAATATGAGAATAAAGCGGCCGACCTTGGGCTTCAGGACGCTGGCAACACGACGTGCGCTAAATGGGCTGATTTTTTGAATGATGGTTATCCGGGTCTTTTTTTGTGCCGCTATAATCAAATGAATCTTTTGTATTTGCCGCGATTGGATGTGATGTCGTATCAAAATATAGCCTATCCCGCTAAAATGGCTGTAGAGACCGCGACTATTTCTGCGGCGTGGCTTGATTATGATCGTGATGGGCTATTTGATTTGATTGTTGTAAGCGAGGCGGGAATTACTGCCTATCACAATGAAACCCATTGGGTAAAAGCGTGCAAATGAGAGGGTGATTATGAAGAGCGTAACGTTAATTATTTCGGTCATATTTATTTTTGCCGCATGCGGGGGTTCAACTTCCTCGGATATTGCGGGCGAGCCGTCTTTGCCTTTAGCTGGCAATAGTCAGGGAGTAGCGGGTGCGGAAGTTTCTGCAGAGCTTGTATTAGGTGGCGGAGAAAATAGTGTTGTGGCTAGACAGTCACCAAGTTTTCGAATAATCTTCAACGAGGATGGCACGGTGGCGGGTATGGGCGGGGTTGATTTTAATCCATGTTTTGCAAAGTCGTGTGTGCCAAAAGAGGATTTAGTTGAAACTCCGGAGATTAAGCTAAGGACATCGTTAGACTGGAATCGGGTGAAGAAAGATTAGTCGGCAGGAACAGGGTTTCAAACTTATGAAGCTAATCAACCACATTATTGTTTTATTTGTTCTCTTGACCGCGCTTTCGAATACAGCTTACGCTGGTTCGTCTTTAGATTATTATGTTGGGCCGGAAGGCATTCCAGAAACTGGGCCTGTCATTGGAGGTGTTACCGGAGCTGGTGGGACAAACGAAGGCGGGAGCCAGGGCGTACAGACAGACGAGTTCACCGGAGCCGCAACCTATTCCATTCCGATAGCAATTCCTCCTGGTCGCGGCGGCATCGATCCGAAGATTTCCTTAAATTATAACAGTTACAGGAAGAATCCCAACAGCTGGGTTGGTTACGGCTGGGAGATGGAGCTGGGGTCAATTGTAAGGATATCCGACCGGGGAAATGTTGACTATGTGAAGGGCCAAAAGTTTGAATATCGGCTTATGGGGCAGTCGGAAACGCTTGTTTTAATCAGCGCGGATGTTGATCTCGCGCAATATGGCTTAACCGGATTTGGCGGGGGCAAAGGGGATTTATATTCGGCAAAGGTTGATTCTGCGCGCAACATTTATTTGCATATTAAGAGTGGCGCTACCGATTACGGTTGGTGCGTAATCGACAAAGCTGGGCGGAAGTATTTTTTTGGCGGGAAGAAAGAGTCGCGCGACCAGAAATATGTAGATGACAGGCTTTGGATAGCAAGTTGGCTTATCGACAAGGTGATCGACGGAAACGGCAACGAGATGAACGTGAACTATAGCGCGCTTACAGTGGACGGCGTTGCGGTTCCCAAACTTTTGCCTGATTCGATAATTTATAATGATATAAAAATAGAGTTTAACAAGAGCGAGCTAGACGATCCAAATGTTCATTATTTTCCGAATTTCAGGCAGGGGTTTTTGAACAGGTACCAGGTAAGAAGGCTTGAGGGCATTACAGTATCTAAGAAGGGTTTTTTTGGGATATGGATCAGACTTCATAAGGTAGCTTTGGCGTACAAGAATTCGAAGTTGAACGCGGTTCCGCTTTTAGCGAGCATTACGAAACACGGAAAGTCCGACGCAGAGACACTTCCGCCGATTAAAATCAATTATTTTGAAGGGGATAAAATCGAGTTTGGAAAAGTGTGGGTAGCGAAGGCGTCTTACGGCACGTCGGGCGGTTTTTTGAACGATCTCAATCGGGCTTTTGTTGATATGAACGGCGACGCTCTTCCGGATCAAGCGATAGGCGAGCATGGGTCGGCACGCATAACCGTCAGGCTTAACAATTACAACGGGTTTGATGCGACGCAGGATTGGCCGGACCCTTTTGCCTTTGTCCCCGAAGTAAATGGAAGGCTTAACGTTGAGGCGGCAGAGAACGATCATCGTTATGTTTTTTTGGTAGATATGAACGGCGACGGTTTACCAGATCGCGTCATGCGGACATTTGAAAATAATGATACGGGTTCTGATACCGCGTATTTTGCGATAGCGTTTAACACCGGTTCTGGCTTCGAGCAAACGCCTACGGCTTGGAAAGATCCGTATAAAGGCGAATGGGCAGGCACAATAGGTAGCGACAAAGGGCTTATCGACATGAACGGTGACGGTCTCGTAGACCGCATTGTGGGGAAAGGAAGTGGGTTTAACGTTTGGTATAACAGCGGCGCAGGCTTTAAAACGCCGTCGGTTTTTTGGAAGGATCCGATGTCTGCGGCGTTTTCTGACAATCCAGCAGTTGGAAAGATTCGTTACTATAAGGACGGCAAGCTTTATGTTGATATTAGAGACATGAACGGCGACTCTCTTCCCGACCGGGTTAACGGCACAATCATTTACACTGGAGACGGAGTTGTTCACAAAGGGCTCTCGGTAAGGCTCAATTTAAATGGCAACGGCTGGGCTGAGCCAAAGGTAATCACTTGTCCTGGAACCGAAGTTTCCATATGCGTAGGGTACGATTCCAATGAAATTCTTGGCATAATCGATCCGGGGACATCAGGAAGCGGTTTTGGTTTTATTAGCGACGCGAGCACAGATCTTATTGATTTTAACGGTGACGGTTATTTAGATAGAATTGCAGGCGACCCATCTTCGGGCAAATTCAAGATATATTTTTACAAAGGGATAGCCCCTGATTCAGACGAGGCGCATTTTTCCACAACTCCGCTAACGCTTACGGATCCTGCGTTAGGCGAAGGTGAAGCAGTTAGCGGATATGTTTCCAGCGGATTTTCGGGTTTTGTCGATATCAACGGCGATAATTATCCCGACCGCGTAAGCGTTAAGAAGGACGGCGAATTCAACAATTACCAATTTTACCCGATGTCGTTCGATGCGATTGGTTATTCGGATAATTTAATGTCGTTTAATAATTATCCGAAGATGAGCCAACCTTCTAACGGTCTCAAAGACCTTGATAACGGCCAGGGTTTTAAGACGGCTACCGAATATTTTTCGTCGTCGTATCCTCTGCAATTTGATAAGTCGACGCACACATTTTTGCCGGCATCTTTGTATCTGGTTCACAAGCTTTATCGGCAGGATCCGACCGTTCCTATTGACATGACAGTGGAAGCGCTAAGGCATCCCAATATGCGCTTTGTGACATATTGGTATTATGGTGGAAACATTTTTGTAAGATACGCGCAGAAGGGTAGCGGCGACTCGCTCAAAGAGGAATATGTTTCGCGGTTCAACGGATTTCAGCATGTTGAGAAAATATATGCTCCGATGAGTTCTGAAACTTGGGTGCAATACAAAGAGATTTTGAAATTTCATCAGGCGCTGGGCGATGTGGCAATCGCGAAAAAAAACAAGTACGCCTATTTTGAAGAAGCCGGGTATTCGCATTTTGCATTAACCGGCAAGATGTATAGAAAAGAGCTCAAAGAAGGGACGTTAGTAAGAAAGAAAGAGAGTTTTACATGGGACGTGAACGCCTCTTCAACTAATCCGGATTATACAAACATTAATTGCACGACAAAAGCCTGCACGGTCAAACTTTCATTGCGAGAGATGATAACAAAAGAGCCTGCGAGCCCGGCTTTAGCGGTTACTACCAAAACAAGCTACGTATACGACGATAATCTAAACGTAATACAGGAAAATTATTATGCCAACTCGTCGCTAAAGTTATCGACTGCGAGCGTATATTTTCCGTCTGCGCAATTTGGCAATTTACAGATACGCGATCGGCTGAAGGAGCGCGTAGCGAGTTTAGGCGGCGAGGTTTTTAGGAAGAAGAGTTTTCATTATGACGCGCACGGGAACCCTATAAAAGAGGCTTCGTATACATCAGCGAGCAAGTCAGAGGAGATAGTTCGCAAGTTTAACGCGGTTGGAAATATTATCAGCATCACAGGGGCGGACGGAGTAAAGAAGGCGATAGATTATGACAGTAGCGATCTTTTTCCGATAAAGGACACGATTACACTAGAAAGTGGCGGAACGATAGAGACAAAGCGGGAGTATGACAGATTAACCGGTCGGCCAAGGAAGGAGACAAACCAGAGCGATGTTGGGAAGAAGATAGCATACGACGCGTTTGGGAGGGTAACGGCAGAATATTTAGTGAGGAGCGACGGTATTCTTACAGGTATCAGTAATTTAGATTACGAATATATCGATGTAAATGTAGACGGAGCGTTGACAAGAGTATTAAAGACGCGTTATTTTAGGACGCAGCCTGGTTATTCTGAGACGATGTTTAGTTTACCGTACGAGATAACGTACACAGACGGGGCGGGATTTGTTTTGCAGAGGTGCACGCTTTCCGAGCGAGCGAGTTATCGTGTAATCTACGCGCGCAGATATAACGCAGGCAGATTACAGAAAGAGACGGAGCCGATATTTTCGGCAAATTGCGGGTTTGCGCAAACACCAACGCCTACCGAACATGTTTCAAGTATCGAGCGGGATTTGTTTGGAAGGCCTGTAAAGATTACGCCTCCTGCTGGCGACGCAGAATCTCCGACCGAGCCAATTACGATTGCATACAAGCAAGAATTTGGCCAGCGTGTGAGAGACATCACCTTGCCGAAGAATCAGAAAAAGCTGGAATCTTACGACACGATGGGTCGTCTTGTTAAAGTAACAGGTAGCGTAAACGACACGATACTTTACGCCTATAATCCTGTAGGCGATTTATTGACGGCAACGAGCGCCGGCAAGAAGCTAATCGAAGCAAAATACGATCTTCTTGGGCGAAAGGTAGAGACCGTAGACGCCGACATGGGAAAATGGCAATACGTTTACGATCAATTTGGAAGGCTTATTACGCAGACGGACGCTTCGAATCAAAAGACGCAATTTACCTACGACAACGTTAGCCGAGTGACGAAGAAGATGTATTACAAGTCAGACGGCTTAGTCGAGAAGTTCGAGAATTACGCTTACGATGCTGGCGAATCCGGGTACGACGTAAAATCAGGCGAGCTTGCAAACGTGATCGAGAAGGACGGTAGCGGCAAGCTCCTGCGTGAATCTAAATTTTCGTACGATCCGTTATACAGGCGCATAGCGAAGATGAGCAGAGATACGCAGGGACTAGGCGAATTTGCACAGACGTTTGTGCACAACTCTATAGGACAAGTATCGAACACGATCTATAACGACGGCCAGCAAGTATATTACACATACAATATTATCGGCGGATTAAAACAAGTGTGCGATAACGGCGCGTGTAGCGGAGAAATATATTATGAGATAGAGCCCAATACCGGTTATAACGCCCAAGGCTCGCTACTTGAAGAGTGGTACGGGAACGGCGTGAAGGGGCTCTATGAATATTATGCCAAGAGCCATAGGATGTCGAAGAAGGCCATCGGTCTTGACGATAAGACATATTACGAAAAGAAATTTACCTATGATTCACAATCGAATATCACGAGCTTAACTGACCCGCTTAAGTTGGTCGGGGCGATATCGATAAAGAGCGCAAGTTACGACAACGCGAACCGGTTGAAGACCGCTGATCTCACCGGTGCAAGTTCTATCAGCATGAACTACGACGCGCTTGGGAACATGCTGAAGAACAGCACGGTGTATGGCGCAAACACTTACGTTTACGGTTCAACCAAGCCGCACGCGGTAACACAAATTGGAACCGAGAACTTTATATACGACGCCAACGGCAACATGACGTCTGACGCGTATCGTACGATGAGCTACAACACGGCGAATCAGCTAAAGCAAGTAACGATGAAGAACGGTGCGGTGGTTGAATATGACTACGACTACGCCGGAACGCGAGTGATGAAGAAAGTCTCGACGAAGGATACGTACAACAAGGCTGTAGAATACACGGTACACTACTTAGGCAACGCGATAGAGATAAAACCTGCGACCGACGAAGTCATCCTGCACATCTACGCCGAGGGAAAGTTGATAGCGACAAAATACGCAGGCAAAGTGAGCGACACGTTTGGCTCGT
>PCWZ01000066.1:0-2008 GCA_002796305.1 Deltaproteobacteria bacterium CG11_big_fil_rev_8_21_14_0_20_49_13 | reverse complement strand
GTTTGGCGGGAGTCCTCGCAGGGGGTGTGGCAATCCCGTGCACGCCTGTCATTCCCGCGGAAGCGGAAATCTCGCGTATGCGCTTGCTTACAGGCTAGCGGCAGTGGCGCTTATAGTCATCATCGTCATTCATCCAACCATTTCCCTCGCCGGCGACGCAGGCATCCCGCTCTCAAAGATAAGCGACGTAGATTATCTCATCTACCACCACGGCGATCACTTAGGCTCAACGCATCTGATCACCGAAGGAAAACAACTCGGGCGACACGCAGGAATCAGCTTCCCACAAGGTAGCGTCATCCAGCGCTTCGAATATCTCCCGTGGGGGCAGGAAGCTTTCGCGCTGAACCCGAACCTAAGCTACGACCCGCGCTTCACCGGCCAAGAGTACGATATTGAAACAGGGCTTTACTTCTATAAGAGCCGATATTATAACCCAGCGTTAGGGAGGTTCATTCAGCCTGATTCGATAGTTTCGGATCCAACCGATCCGCAAAGTTATAATAGATATGCATATGTCCGCAATAATCCGCTGAAATACACTGACCCGAGCGGACATGCTTATGAACAGTTTAATTTTACAGATGATGATACCGGCGAGCCTCTGCATGAGCAATTTGATCGCGGGTTCGAGAATATAGGTCACGAGGCGTATGAGAATGCGGTTGAGGTGGGCGTAATTGAGCCGTCCACGAGTGGTGGGCTAGTTGGGAACACGACTAATGCGAATAGGAATGATTATATGGGGGCGTATGATAATAATTACAGCGAGAGCCAATTTGGATTTGATTATGGTGGTGGCGGAGGATTGCCTAGTCTTGCATTAAGGGATGCGAGTGCATTGAACGGAGGCGGCTTCTTTGTGCCAGAGGCATGGGAAATGCCAAAGTTGTCGCCTGGCGAGATACCCAAAATTCCTTCCGATGTGCCGGGGTGGTATAAATATGCAGAGGGCGTGATCGTTGGAGCGCCTGTAGCGGCTTTGGCTGTGACTGGGGGTGCGGTGGCAGTAGCTGAAATTGCTGGATCATCTGCATACGCGGCGGCAATGTCCATGGCCGCCACACCTGCGGGACAAGAGGTCATTAAACTTGGAAGTAGTTTTGTTAGTGGATTTTCTAGTGGATATTATGATGTAAAACTTCCTCCAACGGCCAATACGCCAATGAATGAAGCCGCATCGAGACTAGGGTCAGTTATTGGTAATTTTCTGCGAAAAACATTATGAATAAAAAAACAAAAAGTGTCATTCTTGGGGTTTCCTTCATAGTTTTAAGTGTTATAAGTATTTTTGAGCTTATTAAGTATAATTGCGTTAGTACTTCCATTGGTGAATTTTGCGGTCAGGAGGCTATGGGGGGAGCAATAATAATGATTCCTCTTTTTTTTGTATTTGGTGTTTATCTTATTTTGAGAAAGTAAAACCATTGGGGCCACCTCTGAAAGATGGTTGCAAGTAAAAAGTGCGTTATAGTAGAAAAACCATTGGGGCCGGACTTGGCTAATTGACTTATTTGTTCATTGAAAAATAACTCCAGCTCCCTCGCTGGCGACGCAGGCATTCCGCTATCGAAGGTAAACGACGTAGATTATCTAATCTATCATCACGGCGATCATCTAGGCTCGACGCATCTAATCACCGAAGGCAAGAAGCTAGGCCGCCACGCTGGAATAAGCTATCCGCGCGGCACAGTAATTCAGCGCTTCGAATATCTCCCATGGGGCCAAGAGGCCTTTGCGCTCAATCCGAATCAGAGTTACGACCCCCGCTTCACCGGCCAAGAGTATGATATCGAAACAGGCCTTTACTTCTATAAGGCGCGGTATTATAACCCAGCGTTAGGGAGGTTCATACAGCCGGACACAATAGTTTCGGATCCCACCGATCCGCAGAGTTATAATAGATACGCGTACGTCCGCAACAACCCGCTGAAGTATGTGGATCCGAGTGGGCATAAGGAATGGCATTTTACGGATGATGATACAGGCGAGCCGACGATTGAACGAT
>PCWZ01000065.1:10844-29167 GCA_002796305.1 Deltaproteobacteria bacterium CG11_big_fil_rev_8_21_14_0_20_49_13 | reverse complement strand
CGAACAAAACGCACACACCCAAAACTGTAGCGTTTCCGTCACTTCTGTAACTCTTGACTCCGTCTTGTGGTTATTTGGTTATGTGACCGGCCGGTAACAACTCTTGACTCCGTCTTGTGGTTACGGATCGTTTGACTCCGTCTTGTGGTTATGCGTCTTGTGGTTACGGATCGTTTGACTCCGTCTTGTGGTTACAACCACTTGCCGTTCAATCAGCCCGCAAACGACCCACTCAAATCCGCGAAGAGCCTGTTTAGAAACTTGACCTCTTGACAATGGCTTATCTTTTTCATATAAGAGGGCTCACATTTGAAAGGAGGAACGTATGAAAAAAGTGGTTCTAGCAACAATCACGGTATTGGCAATGTCGTGGATAATGGTCCCGACGGAGGGTTTCGCAACCGCAACGCTAATGAAAGATTCGGGGAAAAAGGCCTGTACCGATTGTCACACGGCGATCCCTAAAAAAGACGATGCCGATAAGAAGCTGAACGAAGAAGGTAAAAAGTACTTGAAGAAGTAATGGTAACATAACCGAAAGGATGCAAAATGAAGAAGACAATTTTAGCAGTGGCGGTCCTGGTAGTTGCCAGCTGGTGTGTTTCATCGATGAGCGTTGCAAAGCCGGAGTTTGCCAAAAAGGAAGGAAAGCCCTGCATAACATGCCATGTGAAACCTATGAAGGGCGATGAGAACCTGAACCCCGTAGGCAAGTGCTACAAAGAAAAGAAAGATCTGGCCGCCTGCACAAAGTAATATAGTTAAAGTGAACAAAAAACCCCTTCTGGAATCCGGAAGGGGTTTTTTATTTTGAACCGGATCAGCCGATCAGCTTCTTGATCGTCTCCAGCAATTTCTTTGGCTCGATGGGCTTTTCGATGAACTCCTTCACCGGCATCCAATCATCATCTATATCTTTCTTTGAGAATCCCAACTTAAAGCGGATATTCACGGCGGAAAGGATTATTATCGGAACGTTCTTTACGGCAGGATCATTGTGGAAAATACGGCTAAGGTCGAACCCCTTTGACGGGTCTTCCGGAAACATGACGTCAAGAAGTATAAGGTCGGGCTTTTCGCTCTTTATCTTTGCAAGCGCGTCGGACGCCGTAAGCGAAGAGGCCACCTGATACCCGCTCTTTGTCAAGACCATCGAAACCGCTTCAACGATATCGCTATCGTCATCTACTATGAATATCTTCTTTGTCATATTTGACCCCATTTTCAAGTTCTTGGAAATTTCATGAACACTTTAGTGCCCACCCCGGCTTCGCTCTCTATCCAAATATCACCTTTATGAACATCCATTATTCTTTTCGCTATCGAAAGACCAAGGCCGGTCGAGTTCCTGTTCATGAGCGCGGCCTTTTCGCTCCTGAAATACTCCAAGAATACCTTGTCTAAGTATTCTTTCTTTATTCCTATCCCCTTGTCTTCGACGGTTATGACTACCGAGTTATCGTTCTCCTCTACGCTTATCGTGATCTCCGTATTAGGATAACAATAACAGACAGAGTTTGACAATACATTATTTAAAAGTATATCGAACTGCTCCTTATTGACCTGTATCTCGACGCCATCTCCAGAAATGATCGTTATACTAACACCCTTATCAAGGGCCTGATCGGAAAAACGCCTGACAATGGCGTTGATCTCATGTGAAACGTCTGTCTTTTTCATTTCTATATCTTCTTTTTTGGCGTTTGATGAACCGATGTTCGCAAGTTGCAGCATCTCAATGATCATTCTCATCATCTTCTCGCATCTTATTTTGATCTTTATCAGAACTTCGCGGATTTCTTTCGATATATCGCCTGCATAACCGTCCAGAACCACATTAATGTAACTTTGTATGGATGAGAAAGGCGCCTTTAGCTCATGGGTCGTCACCAGCATATAGCGTGTTCTTTCCTTATCCATTTCTATCAGTTCGTCTATCTTTTGCTGTAACGATATTTCGTTCCTTTTGAGGCTGTCGGTTATATTGGATGCAAAGTACCAGACTATGAAATAGACCGCCACGATGCCGGCCAGTTGGTAAGAATAGATCATCCAATGGCTGTAAAGAGCGGCCGCATCTTTAGGGAACATGAAATGATGAGTTGGAATAATCTTAAAAACGGGTCCGAGCGTTATAAAGAATATTATGGCAAGGCTCAATATCATGTACATGAAGCTGACTATCTGTCTAAAGAAAAGGCACGAAATAACGTTATGAAAGAGAAAAAAATAAACGAGGGGCGATTCTATTCCGCCGCACATATAGGCAAGATATCCAAGAACGGTAAAATCAAAGATGATCTGTATCTGAACGTTGGCCGCGACCTGCATCTGGTATCTTTTCTCATCGGCCCTTACCACGGCCCTGCTGTAGCTGAACCAGTAGAATATGTTGACCATAAAAAGGACGACCGCGAGGATAAGAAAGGTCTGTCCGCTTACGGGAACATAAGGGAGAATGGTAGCTTTCGCCATCGCCAACGCCATAAAAGAAAAGATAACGATGAACCGAAAGACGATGAACCATAAGAAACGCCTGTTAAGTTCATAGAGCCTGACGTCCTGCTTGAAAAAATCCGGAGACCTGTCAAGTAGCGCGGCCGCATGCTGGATCATCCGTCTCATGGCCCGTTTGTAACACCAAAGATCTATTTTTTCCAATTATATTTTTTCGCCGGCTGACATGGTTTAGACCAGTTTTCTGGCAAAGGCTATTACGTGTCCGTCAGGATCCATAACATATCCGGCTTCATCTCCCCAGTCCCTGGGGGATAACGGAGAAAGGGTTTTCGATCCTATCTCATTGGCTCTTTTCAAAAACACCTCGGGATCGGCAACCTTGAAGTAAATTTCCGCCCTAGAGGCCCCATTTGTCGTTTCCGGATCCGGGATCGTTGCGCCCAGAAGTCGTTTTATGCCTTTCTCCGGCATTAGTCCAAGAACGCATTGTTCTGACAGCTCAAACTCGGTCATGCCCGGAACATTGAGAATGGGCTCAACCGCCAGAAGCTTTTTATAAAAAAGAGTGCTTCTTTCTTGGTCGCCGACATAAAGGATGATGTTGCATTTCATGCGAGGATCCTCTGGATACGGGTTAGCAGGTCCTTGCTGTCAAAGGGCTTGGTTATGTAGTCATTAGCACCGACATCCACGCCGGTATTCTTGTCCTGCTCCTGTCCCCTTACCGTGAGCATGATGATGGGGATGTTCTTATAGTTTTCGTCGAACTTGAGCATTCTGCAGACCTGATAACCGTCCATCTTTGGCATCATTACATCCAAAAGTATGAGGTCGGGTTTGATATCCATGGCCTTCTCAAGGCCTTCCTGACCGTCATAGGCGGATGAAACCTCGTATCCGGCGGCCTCAAGCCTGAAGGTTATCGTTTCGACCAGGTCCTTATCGTCATCTACAACAAGTATTTTCCCCCCCATTGTGAAATTGTCTCCTTGATTCTTTTATACATATAATGCAAACTTTTTCAAAAGAATTTTATAGCGATGTGATACCCATGCGAACTTGTTTTGGGACCGTACCATGCCCTTGAGATATTATACAATATACATAACCGTCATTGTTGGGGGGATGTTATTCTTTGCCGCCGGCCTTTTGGGCCGGATCCCCGACCTCCCATGCCTTTTTAACAGGATGACCGGTATTAATTGCCCGTCTTGCGGAATTACCAGGAGCATAAGGCTCGTTTTCGGGGGAAATATCAAAGATTCGCTCAATATGCACCCCTTCGGCATCGTCTTTTTGGCCGCTCTCGTGCTAATGATGGTGTTTTCTATCTACGGACTCATCAAACGGTCAAGGCTTGAACAGCTCTTTGGAAAAAGGCTTACAACTGTTGCCATTGTCACGTTTATCATATATATGACTGTTTGGGCAGTCAGAAGTCTCTGAACTCAGAGATCCGACCTCTGACATCAGACTTCCAATCTTTCATAATATGAGAGTTATTGCAGGCACAGCCAAGGGAAGAAAGCTCTACACCCCAAAGAGCAACAGCATCCGCCCGGCGCTGGACAAGATAAAAGGGGCCGTATTCAACATCCTCTTCAACGTTGAAGGGCTCAAGGTATTGGACCTCTTCGCAGGCACCGGCGCTGTGGCTATTGAAGCCCTTTCCAGAGGGGCCGTACATGCGACCTTTGTCGACATGTCGCACGAGGCCATAACCATAATAGGAAAGAATATCGAGCGTTGCAGGTTCGCCGAAAAAGCGAAGGTATTTCCGAGACCTGTCAGCGTCGCCGTCGAATATTTCGGCAGGCATCAGGAAAGGTTCGACCTTATATTCGTTGACCCCCCATATTTAAAGAATATGGTGAACTCGACGCTTGCCAAGATAGCCGAGGCAAATATCCTTGCGGAAGGCGGGCGCATCGTGGTCGAACACCATCCAAAGGAGCCCATAAGAGAAGTCGCGGGATTGGCCTTGACCGACACCCGCAAATATGGTCAAACTTCGGTAAGTTTTCTATGCCCAGCAAAATAGTCATATGCCCCGGAAGCTTTGATCCGCCGACCAACGGACACTTAAATATAATCAAGCGGGCACTTACCATCTTCGATAAGGTCATAATCGCCGTCGCCACCAATACGACCAAGAACCCTATATTTACCCCAAAGGAAAGGGTGGAGATCCTTCGCGAGATATTTAAAGAGTGCAAGGACGTTGAGGTCGACACGTTCAGAGGCCTGCTTGTCGATTATTGCCGCAAAAGGGGGAGCAACACGGTTCTTCGCGGGATCCGCAATATGAGCGACTACGAATATGAGACCCAGATGGCGCTTGCGAACAAGACTCTCTATCCCGAGCTCGAGTTCCTTTATCTAATGACCGAAGGACAATATTCCCATCTCTCCTCTTCCATCATTAAAGAGGTCCTGACCTTCGGCGGCACCGGTTCGGGAATGATTCATCCGATAGTTGAAAAGAAACTGAAGGAGAAGCTGAAGAAATGAACTTTGCAAAACGTGTAGAAAAGCTGAAATCCTCCCCCACCTTAGCACTTAACGCACGCGCCAAAAAGATGCAGGCCGAAGGCGTGAACGTGATAAACTTCACATGCGGCGAGCCCGATTTCGACACCCCCGAGCACATCAAAAAAGCGGCCCATGCGGCAATTACCGAGGGATTCACAAAATATACTCCGGTAGGCGGAATTCCCGAACTCAAAGACGCTGTAATTCGCGCGATAAAAAGTGAGCAGGGTCTCGATTACAAACGCGACGAGATAATAATCACACCCGGCGCCAAGTACGCCATATTCGCCGCTATGCAGGCGCTTATAAGCGACGGCGACGAGGTCCTTATTCCGGCCCCCTACTGGGTATCGTATCCCGACCAGGTACTCCTTTGCGACGGGGCATCTATCATAATTCCCACTGACGACAAAACGAATTTTAAGATGACGTCCGCGGCGCTTGAGAAGAGCGTCACCACAAGGTCCAAGATGCTGATCCTTAACAGCCCGTCAAATCCGACCGGATTCGCATATGGCGTGGAGGAGCTTAAATGGATCGCCGAGGTCTGTGTAAAACACGATCTGGTGGTCATTTCAGATGAGATCTACGACGGAATAGTCTTTGACGGATTCAAATGCAAAAGCATCGCCTCATTCCCCGGAATGAAAGAGAGGACCGTTCTTGTGAACGGCGTCTCAAAGAAATTCGCGATGACCGGCTGGCGCATGGGATTTGCCGCGGCGCCAAAAGGACTGATCGACAAGATTACCGACATTCAGGGCCAGGCATTGACCAATGTCACATCTATCACACAAAAGGCCTGCATTGCCGCCTATGACGGACCAACCGAAGCAGTAGAAAAGATGGTGAGGGCGTTCCATGAACGCAGAGATGTGATGATTGAAGGGCTCAACAAGATAGGTCTTTCCTGCAAAAAACCGGAAGGCTCTTTTTACGCATTCCCTGATATTAGGCCGCTTTACGGCAAGACGCTTGGCGGCAAAAAGATATCTACTTCTTCCGATGTCTCTGAATATCTATTAATGACCACCCACATCGCAACCGTCCCCGGCAATTCATTCGGACTTGACGGTTTCATCCGTCTTTCATTCGCCACCTCGATGGAAAATATCGAGGAAGGCCTTCGTCGCATAGAAAAGGCCATCTGCTAGAATTTTGACGCTTTTATCATTTTGGTGTCGATTATTTGACAGATCCACAATGTCATATAAGTCTAAGATCTATAACCATCCGATAATATTATCTTTTTACGCTTCACGTTTCACGTTTCACGTTTCACGCTTTCGGCACGCATCTTGCTCTCTAGTCAGAGCGGGAGGTGGTCAAAATGAAAAAGAGACTACAAGAGAAACAGGAAAAGAAGAAAAAAGGGTCTAAAGGTTTACTTTCCAAGGTCCTCCATTGTTCATGGATAAGGTTCGAGGAAAGGATACCGGAACCTCACAAAGATGACGAAGATGAGCACTCGATGTGGTTCCGCAACTTTTATTAGCAGTAGGCGGCTTTCCTGCGACAAGCGTCTCCTGAGCAATGTCGAAGGGCTCGGTCAGTCTCCGAATACTTCTGCCGAGAATATCTCGATCACCGTCTTCGGATCCTTCCACGCATCAGGCGGTAGCCCTGCTTTATAACACGTATTCACAAGGAATTCTTCTCTCTCCCACCCTTGTTCGGTCGCGACCTGTGGAAGCAGAACCCCGCTTCGCCATCCCTGCCTCATTATTATACCGTGTTTTCCCACTTCTATCTCGTTCACGTCAATTACCTTCTTCATCGGCGACAACACCGAAATTTCAATATCGAGGTCCTTTAATTCTTCGGGCTTCACCCCATTGAATCTGGGATCTTCCGTAGCCGATGCAACGGCCATCTCCTGTATCGTGCGCACCAGAGGCCCCTCTCCTATCATATTGCCTATACATCCGCGCAGGCGCCCCTTTTTATGTATCGTCACGAACGCGCCACACTCTGACGCAAGCACCCCTTCAGCCTTTGGAGGCGCCGGAAGAGGTCTGCCTTCCACCTTTGCCTCAATGGTCGAACGCGCCAGCGCCAAAAGAAGATTTTTCTCTTTATCTGTCAGAGGTGTCATGTTAGCCACTTTAATACCATGAAGAACATATTTCAACACCTATTCATCTTAGGGCGCCCTGCAAGCGGCAAGTCTGAGTTCATCGACTTCATGAAAAAGGCCGCCGACGCCGAACGCGCTGGCAAGTTCCACATCGGCAAGTTCGCCGAGGTAGACGACTTCCTCTGGATCTGGGAAAAGTTCATGGAAGACGATATCTGGGAGAAGATAGGCGAAAAAAGGCTCTACTCCAAAGAATATATGCCGGGAAACCCCGGAATGACGCCGGATGCCGAAAGGCTCCTGATGTTCTGCATGCATAAGTTCAACGAAGCCATAACCAAGAGCTATCTCCCGAATCCCGAGTTCTATAAGGACCACACCCTTTTCATAGAGTTCGCCCGCGGAAGAAAGGACGCCTACAAGAATGCCCTCACTGCCCTAAAGCCAGAGGTCTTGAAGAAGAGCGCCATACTTTTTGTCCTCACCACCCGCGACGAATCGTGGAGACGAAACGTTGCTCGCTATCAGGAAAAACAGAAGCACTCCATCCTCGCACACATGGTCCCGAAAGAGACGTTCGGCCATTTTTACGGTGAGCACGATTGGCTCGACATCACGCACAACGAACAAAACGGCTACATCACCTTCCATAATGTAAAGATACCGTTCGTCACGATGAACAACGAACCCGAAAGCGTCGATCCGAAGGTTCTTGAGCCTAGATATGGCAATGCATTGAATAAATTATGGGAATTGTACGATAAATGATTCCCTTCCCTTTGTAAGGGGAGGTTAGGCGGAGGTAGATATCCACCTCCCCCTTTCCCCTCCTTACAAAAGAAGGGAAAAATTATATGAAAAAGTTCGATAACCTTATAGTCATCGGCCGTCCGGCGTGCGGGAAATCGGAGTTCATCTATTTCATGAAGAACAAGGTGACCGATGCCGAGCGTCTTGAGAAGTTCCACATAGGCCAATTCGAAGAGGTCGACGATTTTGTCTGGCTATGGGACAAATGCCTTGAGGACGATGTCTGGGAAGCGCTCGGTCACAAAAGGCTTGTATCAAAGAAGAGCGACCACGCCTATTTCATAGACAACATGAAGTTCTGGGACTTTCTTATAGAGAAGTTCAGCCCCCACATCGAGGCAAAATATCTTGTAAGGCCCGAGTTCTACAAAAACAAGACCCTTTTGATAGAATTCGCACGCGGAAAGGATGACGCTTATAAGAACGCTCTTTGGCGTTTCTCAAAGAAGGTGCTGGAACGTTCCGCGATCCTCTTTATCGATGTGTCGTTTGAGGAATCCTGCAGAAAGAACGAAGCACGTTACCGCGAAAAGCTAAAGAGCTCCATTCTCGCCCATAAGGTGCCCGACGAAGAGATGAACGGTTACTACAAGGTCCATGACTGGAAAGATGTCACGGACGGCAAACCTAACGGCCGTCTCTCCATTAACGGCATCAACGTCCCCTTTGTCACGATGAACAACGAACCCGAGCTCAAAGAAGGACCGGAGCTGGAGCTTCGCTACAAGACCGCGCTGGACAAGTTGGCCAAACTTGTATAAAAGCTCATCTATGGGGATAGAAAGCAAGCTCGCCACTCACGACAGATATCAGATAGAACTGAAGCTCGGTTACACCCTCGACCCTTCGCGCAGAAAGAACAAATACAACGTCGACCTTTTCATGTTCATCCCAAGATCCCTTGGCATGAACCAGACATCTTACACAAAGGACCGGTTCTACG
The DNA here is from genome assembly GCA_002796305.1 of Deltaproteobacteria bacterium CG11_big_fil_rev_8_21_14_0_20_49_13. Classification (NCBI taxonomy): domain Bacteria; class Deltaproteobacteria; species Deltaproteobacteria bacterium CG11_big_fil_rev_8_21_14_0_20_49_13. The sequence goes on along the minus strand of PCWZ01000065.1, from coordinate 20,345 downwards.
AAGACATTCAGGGCTATATTCGTTTCAAAACGCCCGCATTCACCTTTGAAGAGCTGAACGATCCCGCCAACTCCCGCTCTCCTCTCACGCGCATGAAGAAGTTCATGGAGCATCCGGAAGAGATAAAGAGAATAATAGCCGAGATGAAGCTCTTTGCATGCACGGTGCGCGTTGCCCTAAGGACCGATATCACCTCTCTAAGGCAGGACATAAAGAGACAGCAAACGGGAGACATTGAGCTCAAACTTAAAAAGGTATGTCAGGGGCTTAAGACATCGCTTAGCGAGTTCAGGTCGCTCCACACGATCCTTCACAATAATAAGATAAACGACAACCTGAAGAACGCCTTCAGGCACACCGACGAATACATGGGTATAGCCATAGACGGCCTTTTGAACTCGTTCAACAATACCATCACTACATCCTTCATGAGCCCTACGCAGTCAGGCGCCCTAAGCGATATAGCAACACCTCTCATTATCTCCGAATACGAACACAGAAAAGAACAGGGCTTTGCCATTTACGAGAAGGATGGCGCCAACGAGCCGTTTCTTTACCGCAAAGGGGTGCTTAAAAAGATAATAACCAGCATCCTATTCCTAAAGACCCATACGCATGAGGCAACTGTCGTGGCAAAGGATTTTATCTTTGCGATCTCCGCAGGAATAGCGATGATCATTGCCACCGTTGTCACCCTCTGGGCGGGGCATAAATACGGCGCCACCTCCCTTCCATTCGTTCTGGCCATCGTCATCGGCTACATGGCAAAGGACAGGATAAAAGACTGGCTCAAGCTCATCTTCAGCAAACGCATGACAAGATGGTTCGCCGATTACAAGGTCGATATCATGGACCCGGCGAACGACGCTAAAATAGGCGTCTGCAAACAGGCCTTCTCGTTCATCTCCGAATCCAAGGTCCCCCCAAAGATCCTGGAAATGAGAAAACACGGCACCCCTCATCATTTCTGGATAGAAGAAGAGATAATAAAGTACGAAAAGGACGTCATCTTGAACCCTTCCGCCATCTTAAAGGCGCACACCAGAATGAGGGGCGTCACCGACATCATCCGCTTCAACATGCACCGTTTTCTTGAAAGAATGGATGAACCCTATGAACGCAGAAAGGCCCTCGATCCCGCCACCAGAGAGATCCTCGATTTCAAGTTCGCCCGCACCTATCACATTGTGTTGGTTCTCAAACTTGACGAAGACATCCGTAAGGTAAGGATATACTTGAACCAGAACGGGATCCTAAAGATAGAAGAGGCGATCTGACCTAGAAGAACTTCTTTATAAGTCCTTTAATGAAATCGTAGAAACCGACCCCCTTTTTAATGAAGCCCTTGTAAAGGAACCCTGGGTAGTTGACCACCGCATCCGTCGGTTTGAGCGATATCAAGGCGTCCTGTGCCTTGACAACGGTCTTTTCGTCAACCTTTGACGAGGCCACGATGGCTCCGGAAGGTATCTCTGCGGTCGTGGCTATTATCTTGAAGATATTGCCGTACATGGCCTTTGCCTTATCGAGCGCATCATAGTTGGAAACACCTGCGTCGAGGAAGCCTGTCTTGAGCCCTTCAAATATCTTCGCGTGGTTGCCGGCAAAGGCCACCGTTCCAAAGAAGGTCTCGGGATCTATTCCCATACCTTTAAGCGTCTCCATGGGATATACATAGCCGGAGGTTGACGTTCTGCTCACAAAACCGAACGACTTGCCGTTGAGGTCCAGAGGTGAATTGTATGGGCTGTCTTTTAGCGTCAAGAAAAGCCCCCTGTAATAAGGGACCGGTTTACCCTCTTCGTTCCTTGCGGCAACGGTCACGACATATTTTATCTTGTCCTTGAATGAGGCCATGGCCGTGGCGTATGCGGTCGAAGAGAGCTCTCCGAAGGATATATCGCCGTCCGCGAGCTTGCTTAAGAGCTCTTCGGTATCGGCATACACAAGCTCCGTCGGTTTGCCGATCTTCTCCGAAAGGTACTTTGTGAAGACCGCAAGGCTTTCGCGGCTGTTCGGATTTGAAGGAAGCACACCGTATTTAAGCACCGCCTCTTCTGCAAAGGCGTTAAACGTTAACAATAATAGAAAGAGTGTCAAAAAACGTTTCATAATTCATTCCCCCTCTGTCATTGCGAACGGAGTGAAGCAATCTCCTGCACTGGATTGCTTCGCCCGCATCAAGCGGACTCGCAATGACAAACTCTTAGAATCCAGGCACCACTTCCCAAAGGTGCTTCTTGTAAAAATCGACCGCGCCGGGAACCACTTCCTGAACATCCTTGCCGAGTGTCTTTAATATCTCTCTTATCGAATCGTAGCTCTTGGGATTGGCCGGCGCTAATCCTTTTGCGTCATACATTGCGTTGAGGGCGCCAGTCACGGAAGGAGCGACTCCTATCACCTGAAGAGTTCTCTTCAGGTTCTCTTTAAGCCCCGGCGTCAGGTCTTTTCTGAAGGCTATGGGAGGCGTAGGAATCGGGTCCGACGTGAATATCACAGGGATATTGTCTATCATGTCTGGATATTTGTTAACGAGCTTAAGTCTTGCGTCGTGTATCCTTCCGTCGGGGTCCCTTTCGTAGAAATAGATGGCGCCCGCGTTGATGAGCCCGTTATGGACCATTTCAATTACGCCGTCGTAATTACCGGCAAAGCTCGTGCTCTTGGGGGTTATTTTCTTCTGGTTGAAGACATAGAGAGGCATTAGGTATCCGGCCATAGAAAATGGATCTGAATATACGAACGTTCTGCCGTTGATATCTTCAACCGTTTTTATGCCGGTATCGTTCCTTGTGATGATGCCGGAGCGGTAAAACAGCTTTCCGTTCTCGCCCATCAGCTGAAAGACGGCCTCGGCCCTTGACCAGTCCTGCGCCAGGAGATAACCAAGTGAATTGATGAACGCGATATCTATCTTTTTGGAGGCGATACCGTCTATGAGCGCCATGTAATCCTTTGCAAGGAACGGCTCCACCTTCAGGCCGCTCTTCTTGGCCAGTTCATCGCAAAATATCTGGGCGCTCGCCGCCATAACATCCTTTGCGGCCGAGGGCATGAAACCGACCACCAGAGGCGTCTTTTCTGTCCCTATCTTTGCCTCTTCCCTCACCTTGCAGGCCTTGCAGCCGGAAAACATCATTGCCAGGGCGATGACCACCAGTGTTATTTTTTTCATATTTTCTTCCTCCTGTTATCTCACTTCTTGCTTCTTGCCTCCTGCTTCCCGCTTCCTACTTCCTGCCTCCTGCTTCCAGCCTCCTGCCTCTTCAGCTTCCTGTCCATGGCGCTCCTGTATGCAAGGAAGGCTATTGCGCCGATTATAAGGACAACGCCGATAAGCTCATGCGCCGGCGGAAGCCTTTGACCGTAAAATATCGCCAGCAAATAGGTCGCAATGACACCGGCAATGATGCTTGCCGAACGGTTGGCCGGAACGGTAAATGTGTTCTCGCGCTTATCAAGGAATATGAGACTGCCAAAAAGTCCCGTGCCGTAGGAGAAAACGCCGATCAAAAATGCCTGAAGCGTGTGCCCCTTGAACGGGAAGAGCGTAAAACCTTCCCATATCTTTCCGGGTATCGACTCGGCGCTCATCTGCGCGCCCACAAGACCCACAACAAAGAGCGCGGCGAACAAAAAGAGGTTCGCGACCATCTGTTCCTCGGTAAAATACCTCTTCTTCTCTTCCACATCGTCGCTCTTTGCGCGGTTGCTCATAAAGAAGAGCCTGAAGAAATAAACGAAGAGATAGAGCGATATGTCGCAGATAGCCACAACGGTCATGCTGGTCCCGACCTTCCCAAAAAGGGCTACAGTCAAGGCCGAGAAAGAGAGAATGGCCGCCACCCAGGAAGGCCAGTATATCTTGCGTTTACGCCTTACGGCTACAAGGTCAACTATGGGGGCGAGGACAAGGACCCCGCCTCTCATCAGGAGCATGGCAAAAACGATGCTCACGCCCTCGAACGTATAGGCAAGCGTTGTGGTTATTATCTGGCCGGAGGTGCAGATGCCGGAGATCAAAGTGAACCACTGCGGACGCGGGATAGAGATGCCAAGGACCTTGCTATGCGTTGCATATTTCCACCAGCCGGAGAACGTGAGAAAGAGGAACATCGAGAGAGAGCTGGCAAAGATAACAACTGGCTGTATCTCAAATCCGGAAAAACCAACGCCTCCCATCCCCGAAAAGAGCCCCTTGGTGAGCATCTTCGTCATCATCGAGTAAGGGACGTAAGCGGCAAAGTAGCCGAAACATAAGGCGGCAATGCCGAAGACTGCGAGCCTCTTCTTCAAGTTGTCAAGGAATCCCATTTCTCCCCCTTTCGGTTGGTTGGAACGCGAGGGCAAGCTTATATTTTAATGTTTTAATGTAAAGGATAAATTATTCCGGGGAGACACGCGGTGTGTCTCCCCGGATGCAAATTGTTCTTGTGTTTTTGATGTGTCGTGCCTATTTTCCTAAGTATATGAAAACAAACTCCAAACAATTAGGTTCCGCAGAGATAATGAGTACGGCAGAAGGAAGACAGTACCACATAGGCCTTGCACCGGGAGAAGTTGCGCCTTTCATCCTCATGTGCGGCGATCCGGCGCGAGCAGAAAAAGTGGCCCGACTCTTCGACGAGGCAAAAGCACCCATCGCGCACCGCGAATATGTCACGGTAACAGGCAAATATAAGGGCGTACCGGTATCCATCATGGCTACCGGAATGGGGCCGGACAACACAGAGATAGCAGTAGTTGAGCTCTCTCAGGTCGTGAAAAACCCGACCTTCATCCGCATCGGCACCAGCGGGGCCAACAAAGAGAACATCAGTAACGGCGACCTTGTCGTCTCGAGCGGCGCCGTAAGGCTCGAGAATACATCCACCTATTTCGTTCACGAAGGTTTTCCAGCCGTGGCAAGTCACGAAGCAGTACTTGCACTCCTGGAATCGGTAAAAAGGACGGGGGCTAAATTCCACTTAGGTCTCACCGCCTCCATGCCCGGCTTTTACGGGGCTCAAAGCAGGACCACCCCGTTCTTCAAGCCGCGATTCAAGGACCTTCCCGGGGAACTTGCGACAATGAACGTCTCGAACAATGAGATGGAAGGATCGTCACTCTTTACCCTGGCGGCAATGGCAGGATTCAGGGCCGGAATGGTCTGCGGAATAATCGCGGAGAGGCACAAGAACAGGTTCATATCGCCCGAGGGCCTTGCAAAGGTGGAGATGGACTGCATAAAATGCGGCCTCGGTGCTGTGGAAGTGCTGGCCAAAATGGACAAGGCGCGCGGAAGCGAGCCGTATTGGACGCCCGGCATGTTATTGAAGGCGTAATTTTTCCAGAACGCTCCGTCAACCAGGCCGCTTCGGGCAGGCGACCTTGCAAAATTGGCCTTGCGCGCGATGTTCGGAGGTGCAATAGTCGGCCGCATCAACGCTGGCATGGCGGGACTGCTGACGTGAATGAACAAATGACAATACACAAATTACAAACAATAGACAAATTACAATAAACAAAATGGCGGGTAAAAAGAAAGAATACGATCTTGAAAAAAGGACGCTTGAATTTGCAAAGGACATATTAAGATTGTGCAAGAAGTTGCCGGAAAGCTACATTAATAGGGAATTGACCTCACAGCTGGTCCGTTCCAGCGGATCGGTCGGAGCTAATTACAGAGAGGCCAATGAGGCGCTCGGGAAAAAGGACTTCAGCTATAGAATGCGGATAGCCAGAAAGGAATGTAAAGAAAGCAGTTACTGGCTTGCACTTGTCGAAGAAGCAAATCCGGCACTTAGTAATGGGCACCTCTATAAACCCATTGTTATGTCATTGCGAGGAGCGTCCAGCGACGAAGCAATCTCCATAAATCAAGTGTTTATGGGGGATTGCCGCGCCCCTTCGGGGCTCGCAATGACAGCGTGAGTAGTTTATAGAGGTGCCCTAATGATATTAAAGATTGTCATCAGGAATCATTGGAACTGCGTAATATTTTTTCGGCCATCATAGGTAAAACTAGTTGATGTTATTATTTTCTTATTGTTATTTGTATATTGTAGTTTGTTTGTAATTTGTAGTTTGTTTATTGCTGTCCAATGGGAGGAAATATGCATCACGGACGTCCAAACGGTTGGATAGAGGTGGTTTGCGGACCCATGTTCTCGGGCAAGACCGAAGAGCTGGTCAGGCGCGTAAAACTGGCGCTCATAGCAAAACAGCGCGTCCAGGTCTTTAAACCGCAGATAGACGACCGCTATGCAAGCGAATATATAGTCTCTCACTCCGAGCAGAAGGTGGCGTGCACTCCCGTCAAGAATTCGCGCGACATCCTGGATCTGGTTAAGGACAACACGCGGATCGTGGGCATAGACGAAGCCCAGTTCTTTGACGAAGGTGTTACGGGCGTCTGCGAAAAACTGGCGAATCGCGGCATCAGGGTGATAGTTGCCGGGCTCGACCAGGACTTCACCGGAAGACCCTTCGGGCACATGCCGGAACTTCTGGCCATCGCCGAATCGGCACTCAAACTAAAGGCGGTCTGCATGTCTTGCGGCGGCGAGGCTTGCAAGACGCAGAGGCTTATCCGCGCAAGTGAGCAGGTGATGGTCGGCAGCGGCGAGGCATATGAGGCAAGGTGCCGCGCATGCCACGACCCCGACCTTTCGCTCGAAAAGAACGTCCCATCTATCCCCGTATCCAGAAAGACCCACGTGGTAGGAGACGGCGCCACCCGCTCATCTTGATAAGCCCAAGATCGCTCATCCTGAGCCTGTCGAAGGATGAAAATCAGCTCCGCCGCGTTACGCATTGCGGCGTATTAAATCGTGGACTAATCGATATTAACTGATATAAACTTCCACCATATCATGAAACAATTAAAAATAACACTTATTGAGCTTCCGGCCACGACCAACGGCACGCTTCACGGCGGTCTTTCGGACGATGTCTATTCGTTCGTCAAGCTTCCTTCGCGCGCCACCGACCTTTTAGCGGCCATCGCAAAAAAAGCGGGCTATATGGACGTCGAGGCGATAAACCCGGTCTTTAACAAGGTGAGCGGGCTCTTTACCCACGTCCAGTTAAAACGGACGGTGACATCTGATGTTCTTGGAATATCTACCATCACACGCACGGCCGGCCAGTCATATGAGCTGGCAAGATATGTGAGAAAGATCAACCCGAGCGTCAGGATAATAATGGGCGGGCCGCACGCAAGCGCCCTGCCGGAAGATGCTCTTCAATATGCCGACATCGTAATTCTAAACGAAGGCGACCACACATTCGTAGACCTTTTGGAACATGAAACGTCATTGCGAGGCCGAAGGGCCGAAGCAATCTCCTGCGGGGGATCGCTTCGCCCCTCGACAAGCTCGGGACTCGCAATGACACTTAACGATATTCCCGGCATCGCTTTTAAAGACGCATCCGGCACCGTCGTCCGCACGCAAAAGCGCGCGTTTCTGACAAACGAAGAGCTCTCTTCCTTACCCTACCCCGTCTACACGCAAGACACCCTGAACGGGATCTCTCACACGGTAATAAACACCTCCCGCGGCTGCCCTTACGGTTGCGAATATTGCGCGGTGATCGAGAACTTCGGCCAGAAATACCGGTTCCTAAGCGTCGAGTCTACCATCGGGCTCATAAAACACACCCTTTTGCAGACCCGCAAGAGGATATTCTTCGGCGACGACAACTTTGCCGCGGTCCCGAACCACACCAAAGCCCTTCTGGAAGAGATACTAAGACAGGGTATCAAAATGCCCAGCTGGCTCACGCAGGTGCGAGTTGAAAGCGCCCGCGATCCCGAACTTTTAAAGCTAATGAAACGCGCCGGCTGCGAACGCGTCTGCATAGGGTTTGAATCTGTGAACGAGGAAACACTCAAGGCATTTAACAAGAGTTCGAACGTTGAAAAGAACACGCTCGCGATAGAGCTCTTCCATAAGGCCGGCATCTCCATCCACGGCATGTTCATTGTGGGGGCCGACACCGACACTACGGCGAACGTAAAAGAGACCGCCGACTACGCCAAGAAGAACCGCATAGACACCGTCCAGTTCACCTACATGGTCCCGCTCCCCGGAACCAAGATGACAAGGCGCATGGAAAAGGAGAACCGTGTCATTTCTCACGACTGGCACCTTTACGACGGACATCACGTCCTCATAAAGCCCATGCTCATGACATCGCCCGAACTTGTGGACGCCGCGAACGACGCCTGGCTCTCTTTCTATTCTTTCAAAGAGGCATTCAAACATCTCCTGTGCGGCAACGAACACTGGTACAACTGCATGGTCAGGATCTGGGGCAGAAAGCTCCTCTCCAAGATGATAAAGAAAGACTCCTATTACAAGCGCTCCCTCGCCTCACTTGAAGATTGGCACAAAAGAGCGGTCAATGAATACGACCGCTGGTCCGAAAAGGTAGACGACATTTCAAAGGACATGCAATGTTCTCTGGAGGAGAAGCACCGTAAGGCAAGGGAAGAGATCACAAGGGTCCTTAAGTTGATATCGGAACAAAGGGACGCCATGGACGACTATTTCGAACCCTACAAGCGCAAGATGCTCGAAAAGCTCGAAGAGCTCATGCAACAGCGCCTGGCCGAACTCCTCCCTGTTCCCGCGTAAGCGAAGAATCCCCCGTCAATAGGTGTGTTATCAAAATACTTGCATTTTTATCCGCTAATCACTAAACACAAGCCGCTAATGAGTTGATCCATGGAGAGGTGTGTGAGTGGTTGAAACAACCGGTCTCGAAAACCGGTGTACCCTAACGGGTACCGTGGGTTCGAACCCCACCCTCTCCGCCAGTTTGTATATAAAATTTCACGTCATTGCGAGCCCCGAAGGGGCGCGGCAATCCAGATCGATCAACCGAGCACAATAGATTGCTTCCCCTTTCAGGCTCGCAATGACATAAGTCGTAGGTGTCAATTTTTCGTCATATAATCTCATATTGATAAAAATAAAAGCCCTCCTGAAAAGAATTATCTTGGAATTATTGGGAAATTTGGCTAATATCCCTTACCAGCAAGTTGGCACCCCCTTTGCATTATCAGACATGTAGAAGGGGGACGTAATCATAATTCTCCCGCTCATCCTGAGCCTGTCGAAGGATGAATGTTGCACCCTTCAACAAGCTCAGGGCGAGCGGGCAATGGATGACACAACACTCAAGGAGGCCTCGTATGAAAAAGTTCCTCGCAGTCCCCGTCCTTTTAGTTTCACTCACAATGCTCGCGGCATGCAGCGGCGGAGGCGGCGGAGGCGGCGGCCCCGGCCCCGACATCAGCCCTATCTCTATCCCTACCAAGATACTATGGTCGCAGGAGGCCCCGCTCGATGCGGCCGCCCCGAATATACCCGTAGTCGTAGATGACGCGGACAAGAAAGTTACGGCCTCTAAGGATGTTTTAGAAGACCCACCCGCACAGGAGGAGAAAAACAAGGAAAAGGCGGTCGGCTACTTTGTTTCAAACCTTGACGGCACAGGCATAGCCCGCCT
>PCWZ01000065.1:0-10827 GCA_002796305.1 Deltaproteobacteria bacterium CG11_big_fil_rev_8_21_14_0_20_49_13 | reverse complement strand
TTGCAAACAACGCTCGCCCCTAACGGCGACTTTTTCTACTTCACCCCGGCGGGCATCTGGATATCGAATTTTAAGGCCGTGGTGCCAAGGTTCCTCATAAGCGCAAGGGACCTCTTCACCAAGTTCGATGAATCGGCCGAGATGCTCCTTGCGTGGAACAAATCGCTTCTAAATGCAGTAAAAAACCACGCTGGATATCCATCAACGTTAGTTATCGTCCCTGCCGGCACCGAGGCGGGCGATTACGCGGCGGTGTTGAGACTCCCTATATCCTATACCAAAAAAGACAGCGCCGGTGAAAGCACTGCCCGCTTGGACCTGCGTTATGATTCAAAGACGGGGACGCTCAGCCACATTTTCCCTTTCATGTCTTCGCTCAAGAATAACTTGTCTTCCAATAACAATAATATCCCGCTTGGTGAGAGTGAATCTATGAAGGATAAATCTTTGTACATTTATACTTTGCAATGGAACCCTGACGTAAATAAATTTACTTATTATGTTTCGGTTTCCTACTCTTCAGATGGCAAATCGCATACTGATGCTGCCACTATCAGCTATGACCCCGTTACCGGCAAACATGCTGTAATACATAAAGATGCGTCCATCTTCGGCGACGAAACCGCCTCTGCGAACGAAGTCGGCCTTATCGGCGCAAATCTCATTAGGGAGACCCCCAAGGTCCAATATATCAATGACCTCTGCTTTACGCCTTACGTTTCAAAGGTCTCGGACTACGTAGATATAGGGGCCGTTGAAGCGGCAAAAAAGACCGCCGCCTGTATGCAGGCGCTCCTTACGGGCAAAACAGTATCGATTAAAAAGGCCGGAGAACTTGATATAACGGCCTCCGTCGCCAAAAAAGAGGACCTTGTTAACGCCATAATCGCGGCAACGCTTCCCCAGGCCCCTGTACTGGCATCCATCGATATGGGAACCGTGAAACAGTTCAGCCCAAAACCTGATCCTGGCTACGGTACCAACCAAAAGTATGATATAATATGCGAAGAATATGAAGGCGCGACAAAGTGTCTCCCGAAGGCCTTCTCTGAATGCAGTGACAAAGACAAATGCTTCAAAACATATGCTTCTCTCGATACTTTCTCAATATACGTAAAGGACGATCTGCTGGCATATATAGGCTTCACCAAAAAGGGAGACGATCTGTATGGCGCCATCTATGCCGTAGACCTCGCAACGGGAAAGGTAACGCCTGTCGATAAGAGCGACGAAACAACTACTATTGGAAATATCTCGCTTACACCCACAAGCGCCGGCCCTCTATTCGTCTATCCAAAGACGAGCTCGGCCTCGTTCAAGGCGTGGTACGTCTACGACCCTGTGCTTGGCGTGCCTAAAGAACTGACAAAGTTCCTGCCGTCTGGCATGAATGTAGATGCTGAATATTTTGCCTGCGGCAACGACAACATGTCGTGCACCGGCATTTCATACGACAAGAAATATGCCTTTATAAACTTTAAAGACGAAATGGACAAGAAACAGACCTACGCAAAGGAGCTTACATCGCTCTACCCCGAGGTTACTGATGAGGGGGACGAAGGGAAAGGTTCTAAAGGCGCGGCAAAGTCGGCTGCAAAGGATGTTGGCTCTATAGAAGAGGCCCCCGTTCCGGCGCCGCAGGCCGGGAATAACTTAGGCGAAGGCTGGATAAAGGTAAGCCCCGACGTAGAGCATAAGGGGATTTCGTATGAACTGGCTGCATACGATGGATTTCAAGCGATATGGGAAGGTAATAAAGAGGGCTTCAAGTATCTCTACTGGAACGAACCCTTTAAAGACCCGACCCCGAAGAGAATAGATCCGCAAGGCTACAACAGCGATCAAAAATTAATGTCGCTCGCCACAGGCCTTGGCCTCTCTGGAAGCGCGGTGTCTGTAGCTCCGGCAGACCTTAACGCGGGCTACGCCTGCGGGGCGTCTACAGACCCCAACGCCACCTACTGCGAAGACCCCACAATGCTCTGCGTAGCCGGCGTCTGCAAGGACATGTACTCCTGCTCGGCCGACGTCCCCAACGGCTGGTGCAAGGAAGGGACGTGCCAACTGGCTGAAGGTAAATATCAGTGCGTCACGCAACCTGTTTGTGGAATACCCTGTGGAGCAGGACAAAATTGCGGCACCGACGACTGCGGCAATTCTTGTGGAACTTGCACCGGTGGAAAAATATGTGCGAACGGCTACACGTGTACATCGTGCGTTCCTAACTGCACCGGCAAAACCTGCGGCTCCGACGACTGCGGCGGTTCGTGTGGAACGTGTGGCGGCGGCACGACATGCAATGCAAACGGACAATGCCTCCTTATCGTTGCTCAGTCATATAAAGCTCAGTCACAAACTTTGACTATAGGGGCACCCACGGCCACCACTAGCATATTTGGATGTACTACGCCACTTCAAACCTGCTCAAGCTACAGGTATGACTTTACTGCAAAATGGGATTGTGACACGCCATCCGCAGCCTGCAGCTTTAATTATCAATTATATTCAGATAATGGCAGCAATAATATCACTACAGTAGGAACGCAGGGGACTAAAACCTGCCCTGGTACAATAACATGTAATGCCCTGACAAGTGGCATTAAGGTGACATACAAAACGAATAGTTGGCCTAAAAAAACAAATTCGCCAACGTTTACAATAAAAATATGGCCAACATCAGAAACAATTTCCACCAATTTAACAGGATGCAATATTGATGCCACTAAAGATAGTTGTGCCAGCATAAAGCTCACAAAGCCATAAACTGATCCGGGGAGACACACCGTGTGTGTCCCCAGTTCCCCCACCCACCACCCATAATCGTAAGTGTCGGACACTTAGAGGGCATATTTGCCCGTAAGTGTCCGACACTTACTAACCCTGCAGGAGGATTTTTTCCACCCCTCAAAAAGGGTCGGACCCCTAGAGGGGGGTATTGCAATATAATCGCTCCAATATGCCACCAGAGCACTTATATCCAAGTCGAATAACGCAAACACCGGGTTCTGTAAATTAGGCTTGCCCTATCAATATGAATATTATAGAATATTAATGAATAAAGGAGAATAAATATGCCTAAGACCATAACATTGCGTATCAATGATAAAGAATACAAAACGCTCGCCGAACGTGCCGAAGCCGAGAAGCGCTCGATCTCTAATTTCATTGAGATGGCCGCGCTTCAATATATCAAAGAATCCGAATTTGCCGATATCGAAGAGATGAACGACATTATGGATGACGAAGGACTGCTAAAAAGACTCAAACAGGGAATGAACGACGCCAAGTCTGGAAAGGGGCGATTCGTTGCTTAAATATAAGATATTCGAGACCGAGCGATTTTCGCAGGACATCAAGCTCCTGGCACGAGGCGGTCGCCGCCAACTGGAAGAAAAACTGCTTGAGTACGTCTATCCCCAGCTAAAAGAGGAGCCCCATTTCGGCCCCAATATCAAAAGGCTTCGCGAATGGGCTCCTGCCACATGGAGATACCGAATAAGCGACTGGAGGTTCTTTTATATCATCGATGATGAACATAAGGTCGTTTCCATGATCGCCGCCGCATCACACCGCAAAGATGCTTACCGTTAAAAGGAGTAAATAAATATGCCAAAATTACTCGTCACCTATTTTTCAGAAACTGGCCATACGGAAAAGATGGCCCATTACATTGCCGAGCTCTCAAAGAGGGCCGGGCTCGATGTCGCGCTCAAACGCGTTGAAGAGACCACTGTGCCCGAGCTTACCGGTTATGACGGTATCATCATAGGCTCCCCCACCTATTACGGAGGTCCCGCCTGGCAGGTAAAGAAGTTCCTGGATGAAAGCGTCAAGCTTCACGGAAAACTTAAAGGAAAGGTTGGCGGCGCCTTCACATCTGCCGCAAATATCGGCGGCGGCAATGAAACGACCATCTTAGACATCCTGCACGCCATGCTCATCCATGGAATGGTGGTGGTCGGCGAACATCAGGGAGACCACTTCGGGCCCGTGGCGATAGGGGCGCCGGACAACCGGAGCCTTAAATGCTGTGAGAGGCTGGCGAATAGCGTGGCTGGGCTTCTAAAGAAACTTGGTTAATCACATCCTTCGACAGGCTCAGGATGAGCGAACGTTCTAAACTGCATCCTTCGACCCCTCGACGTTGCTCGGGACAGGCAGACTCAGGATGAGCGAACATTCTGAACTGGACCCTTCGCGGAGTTCGCCATGAGCGAACGGTAGAGAGTCGAAGGGCTCAGGATGACGCGCGGCCCGATCTTCTGTCCGAAAGCCACTGCAGCGCCGCCGGGAAATAGATGAGCGTCGTAAAGAGGCATCCGCTCATGCCGGCAATGGCGAGCTTTCCTATCGAGGAAAGTCCCGAATGGTTCGCAAAGACAAGCCCCAAGAAACCTAAGATGTTCGTCATTGAGGACATCAACGCCGCGCCGCCGCTCGTCTTCAGCACCTTCATAAGCGACTTCTTTCCCATCTCCTCGTAGCGGTGATAGATATGGATTGAGTTGTCGATGCTCGTGCCAAAGACGGTCGGCACTACTATCATGTTAAAGAAGTTGAGCTTCATCTTCAAAACGAACATTATCCCGAACATGATCACAACGCCCACGACGATAGGCGACATTACAAGGGCCGCTTTCCTAAGGTCCCTGAAATCGAGCCACACAAAGAAGAATACGATGAGGAACGATAATATCACGACCCTCGGCACATCCTTTAGCATCGTCCTTAGAACGTCGGCAAAGACCACGGCGTCGCTTGTTCCGTAAAAGGCCCCTCGTGGCGTATCCATCTTCTCTATGCGCTCGGCGAATTCGATGGCGTTTAGGCCGTTGTCGAGCTCCAGGTTGGGCTCGGCATTTATATATGAAAGCTGTTCGCCCTCTATCGGATTCATCCCAAAGAAGGCCTCTTTTACTTTGGGCGGCACCTCGTCCTCTTTTATTGGAACGGTTTCGTTCAGGACCTCTTTGAACCGGTCGAGGTCCTTTTTATGTTCCCCCTTCACGAGCTTCAGCGTCTTATCGGCAAGGAGATGTTTTATCTCACCTATCACCTTCATCTTCTCATCCTGATTATACTGAACGACATCGTACCAAGATTTATAGACGTCCAGGATCGGCCTGTGACCGGAGGCCTCGTCCTCTTCCCTCTTTTGCTTGATATACTCCTTCACGGCCAGGGCATCATCCAGATCATTTATGAAGATGACCGCCGGCCTGTTGACCGTGGGCATCGTGAGCCTTAACTTCTCCTTGGCCGTCTTTCCGCTCGGAATATGCGATTTTAATTTTGCAAAGTCGTACTCAAATCCAACGAACGGCAGCGCAGCGGCCGAAAGTACAAAAATGGCCGCGCTCGCCGCAAGCACGGCCTTTGCGCAGGGAAACTTTTTTTCAAGTATCTTTAGGTCGTGGTGGACTATCTTTTTGAACCTAAGCAGTCTTAATTTCTCCGCGGCGATCAGAACAGGCGGGAACAGAAGATGATACATAACATAGACGATAAGGATACCGCTGCCGGTAATGAAACCGAACTCCGAAAATCCCTTAAAGTCGTTAACTACCAGTATAAGGAACGTGGCCGCAACGGTAAGACCGGCGGTTATGGCAGAGCGGCCGGTAAAATAGAGTATGGCGAATATCGCGTCCTCAATGCTCTTCCCTTCCGAACGCTCCTCTATGTAGCGCGAGAACATGTGTATACCGACCTCAACGCCCAAACCGCCCAGGACCGCAAAGAGGAACGATGTAACAACGTTTAAGTTCCTGATGAAGATATATGCAAAGGCGAACGAACAGATTATGCCGGCGGCAAGAGGCGCAAAAATAATGACAACCGAAAAAGGCCGCCTGAAATAGACCGCAAGGAGCAGAAATATGCCGATACCGGAGATCATGCCGGCAACCTTAAGGTCGTGGATGAGCGTATTATATTCATCAAGCCGGTTCCTGATCGTGCCGGAATAGTAGACCTCCATCGTCGGATCGAACGATTTCAGGTCGAACCCGGCAACGCGCTCTTTTATGTGGTTGAGAAAGACCGTGAATGCCGGGAAATCCTCCGCCCTGTTCCCTATATCGACGGTTATGGTGTACACCCTCCCTTCGTCGTCGGTGACATATTCGTTCCTGACACCCGAGGTATAACGCGTCTTGTATTTTGTCTCAAGGTCTCCGAACTTGAACTCTTCGTTCTTTCCGCCGCCATCCGCTCCGTCATCCTCAAAATCGATATAAAAAGAGCCCAGTTTCTCCCTCTGAATGCGCCGGTCCATCCTGTCCCTTATAGTTTCAAGGTCGTCCAGGTCCAGAAATAGGAGCTTATGCTTGTCGAAAAAATCATAGCCGGTTTTTTTGTAGCGTACATCTCCTACCGTCGGGTCCTTTAAAAGCTCGGTTGCCACGTACCTCACCGCATCGCGAGTTTTTTCGGGATTGTCCGATTCTAAGATGACCGAAAGGCTCGAACCTCCTTCGAACATGGTCCTGAGCTTTTCAAGCTGCTTGACGCTGTCATAATCTTTGGGGAGCAATTTTATAAGGTCGGTCGAGATGTTACCAAAAAGCCTTGCAGTGTAAGGATAACAAAAGGCCGTCAGGCCTATGCCGGCAATCAGAATAAGAGCCCACCGCCTGACAATGAACGAAGTTATTTTTCTGTATATTCTTTCACGCATATATTTGATAGTCATGAGCCGACAGCGAAGGATCCCATGTATTCAGACTTCTAATGAGAGCCTTCGCTACACTCGGGATAACATGCCTTTCAATGGTTTTTCTCCCTTTATCTTGAGGGCATCTACATTTAACTTCTTTCCGGCAACAAATGAGGCCTTAACGGCATTACCCATTCCGCGATACATAAGGAGCGCAAGCACCTCGTTACAATCGAGTTCGCTAAGTTTATAGCGCGGATCTATTCCGCAGATATCTATTGTGTTGAAGTCGGCGGCCTTACCTGCCTCAAAATTGCCCGTTTCGTTGTCGAGCGAAAGGGCCCTTGCGCCACCAAGGGTCGCAAGATAAAGGGCCTTTACGGGCGTAACCGCGATGTTCGGCTGAATATAGTCCGCGTGGCGCATGGCGGTAAAGAGCGACATGGAGGTACCGGCGCCGACATCGGTGCCAAGGCCGTAGTGAATTCCGTGTTCCTCTATCCTTTCTACCGGCATCCTTCCGCTCTTGAGAAAAAAGTTGGACGTGGGGCAATGTGCGAGCTTGGTCTTTGTCTGGGCAAGGCGCCTTAGTTCATCGTCAGAAAGGTGGATGGCGTGGCCTAAGATGGTCTTAGGGCCAAGGCAGAAATTATCTTCATAGACATCGGTATAATCGCCGTAATCCGGGAAAAGTTCCTTCACACGCCCATTTTCGGACAGGTTTTCGGCGATGTGGGTCTGGATATATGCGTCATACTCCTTTGCAAGGCTCCCCACTTCAGAGAGGAGCGTCTCCGAACACGTTGGCGCGAACCGGGGAGTGAAAGCGTATTTAAGCCTGCCGCCCTCGACATTGTGCCATTTAGAACAGAGCTCTTCGGACTCCTTTAACGACGTGTGCGTATCCTCTTCCAGACCTTCCGGAGAATTCTGGTCCATCATCATCTTGCCGATTATCGCGCGGACGCCGGCCTCTTTTGCCAGCTTAAAGACATGGTCGGTGGACCTTGCGTGTATGGTCGTGTAGATGGCGGCGGTAGTCGTTCCGTTCAAGATGAGCTTTTTAAAGAAACGCTTTCCTACATCGTCGGCGACCTTAAGGCTTGAAAAGGCCTTTTCCGCCGGGAAGATATGTTTTTCAAGCCAGTTAAGAAGTGTTGCCCCGTGTTGCCCCCGTTGATCCAGTTGAGGAAGGTGAAGATGGCAGTCAACAAGGCCCGGGATTATGAGATAGCCGCGGAGATCATTGATTCTAGTGCGTGAGTGCGTAAGTGCGTAAGTGCGTAAGTTGAAATCTTTATGACTTCCGCAGAATATTATCTTTCCATCGGGGCCAACAGCAAGACAGCCGTCTCTGAATTCAGCCGCTTCGGAAGGCGACAGCGGATTAATGATACGCCCCCTAAACACATTTATCTTCTCATCTTTTTTCATAATAACTTAGGCGCTTGTGCACTTAGACACTTCTTTTCTCATCTTCAACATTATCATCAGCCTCGGCTTCTGAACTTTCCCCGGTAATGGCATTGCCCGCCAACCTATACGAACCCATCGCCCAATGTCCTAGGTCTATCATCTTGCACCTCTCCGAACAAAAAGGACGCCACTTACTTTCGTCCCAATCGACCGGTTTCTTGCAATATGGGCATGGTCTTGTTTTTTGCATATGGGGGTCAGGAGATGATGGCTGTGAGCCTTGGGCCCGTCTTTATGGTTATCTTATCGGTCGCCGGATGAACGTCTCCGTCCATCTGATAGGTCATGGGATACTCAAGCTCTATTACGACCTCGCCCGCAATGTCTTCTAAGTTGCTGTCGCCGGGGATCTTTTTGCGCATGAAAATCCAGGGAAAACCGACAAGAACTGTGTGTGACGTTCCCGAAAGGCCTATCAAATGAAAGTGACCCGGTTTTTCGCGGGCGCGGAAGAATGGGTCAAAATGAAGCCCGAAGGTCTCTATGGTCCCGGCATGTAGCGAGACATAGTTCTTAAAACCCCACTCCTTTCCGTCGACGGTCACCTTGGCGTCGAAACGTTCGGTCATCTTCTGGATATAGCTGGTGTTGAACGCCGCGCTTGCAAAGAAATACGCAAGGAGCTTGCCGGCGTTAAAGGGGGTCTTTTTTACGAGGCGGTAATATTCCTCCATGAACCGGCAGACAAGTCCCGTTCCAAAAAGAAATCCGTGCTTGCCGTTTATGTTCATCACATCTACTTCGGTCGACTTGAACTCTTCGCCGGCGTGGTACTTGAATATGAGGTTAGAAAGTATCTTCTCGGGGAGCCCCTTAATGCCGAGGGCGTTAGTAATGTTATTCATCGTTCCGCCGCGAAGAAAGGCTATCTTCGGCAACGGGGAATCCCCGTAAACGTTGAGAAATGTGGAGAGCGTGACGTGGTTCGTACCGTCGCCGCCGGAGATGCCGAGTATCTCTATCTGCTTCTCCTTGAACTCCTTTGCCAGTGCCTCGACGTCAAGGATATCGTGCGTGGCGTGGCAACTGGCCTTATCGCCCACGATAAAACCAAGTCTTTCCATGCGCTCGGGGTTATGCTTATAAGAGCGCGAATGCGGATTTAGTATTATTCCTATTCCTGACATAATGTTTCATGCGCCTATAGCACTAGACAACCTCTTTTGCAACAATTGAAAGCGATTCTTTAATAATATCAATGGCTTTTTGGAGGTCGGCGTCCGTATGACGATGCGCTATGTACCAGTGGTGATAGGGCTGAATAAAGAGACCGCGCCTTATCGCCTCGGTATAGAACTGGGTGCGGCGCTTTTTATAAAGGCCGGCGTTATCGACGTCAAAGGTTATATATGGCATAGGAGGGATACCCGAGACCTTTACGGGAAGCCTTGAGCCTTCGACGATCTTCTGAAGCTGGTTCAGGAATTCGGTTCCCCTCTTCCAGATAGATTCGCACACCTTTTCCCTTTCCAATATCTCGATGGTCTTTAGCGCCGCTATCATCTCTAGACTGTTCGGGAAAAACGTGGAGGATATGAATACGTCTTTTTCCGCCATCTTCATGAACTTCTCTTTGCCGACAACTGCCGATATTGGATAACCGTTCGCCATCGCCTTGCCTACGCACGCCATGTCCGGGGTCACTTTATAACGTTCCTGCGCGCCGCCCATGCTCACGCGGAAACCGGTGCGGATCTCGTCGAATATCAGGACCACGTTATACTTGTCGGCAAGCTTTCTCACGCCTTCAAGGTAGCCGGGCCTTGGCTCTTCAACCGGCTTTGCAAGAGGGTGCCCTATAGGCGTGACTATAACGCAGGCGGTTTCATTCTTGTTCGCCTCAAGCTTTTCTTCAAGGTCCTTAAGGTCGTTATAGTGGAACTCTATCGTGTCGGCATAGACATGCTCGGGGACGCCGTTATGCACCTCGACCGCCCAGTCGGCCCAGCCGTGATAACCGCAACGAAGTATCTTGTTACGCCTTGTAAATCCGCGCGCGATACGCACCGCGCAGGTTGTTGCATCGGTGCCAGTCTTCACAAGAATGGACATATCGCAACAGGGGATCTTTTCTATAAGTTTTTTTTCAAGTTCGTTCTGCACAGGCTGAACAAGGCTGAAGCAAAAGCCCTGCTTAATTTGCTCCGTGACCGCGTCGTCTATCTCCTTTTCTTTGTGGCCCAGGATGATGGGGCCATAGGAACAGAGCATGTCTATATAATCGTTGCCGTCGACATCTACAATGTGCCCTTTGTCACCTGTCTTAATGAATATGGGATATTCCCCTTCGACGAAATTATATGGACGCCTTATCCCCATCATGCCGCCGGGGCAGAGCCTCTTTGCCTCTTCATAAAGCCTGAACGATTCTTTGAGATTCAACTTTTGTGACATCTTTTCTCCTTATACGCCATACGCCTCTATTAAAACCTGCCCATATTGCAATACAGCGCCTTTTATTTCAATACATGTCCATTGCTTGCGATCGTATTATATTGAAACGAATTCATATACTCCGTTAATCATCGCGATTATTTTGCCCTAGTGCAAATTCCGCTGATGTCGGCAGGTGATTCCGCTCATGCCGGCATCCCTGTGACATACTGAAGAACTGTTACGTGGGTGCTAACATACCCTGCCTGCATCAATCAAGGTTTTCTTGTTTTTTGCGTGACCGATTTCACGTTTAGGTA
>PCWZ01000064.1:6546-11383 GCA_002796305.1 Deltaproteobacteria bacterium CG11_big_fil_rev_8_21_14_0_20_49_13 | reverse complement strand
GCGAACAAAAGGCTGACCACTATATGTAGTGGGTACGAGGGTTAAGTGCATACCCATATTTGCAGATTTTAAGCATTACGCTTTTGGAGAAAATTCCTATTTTACAGGCACTTACAAATATGGCACTCAATTGAAGAGGGTGAAGCTGTAACCATTTGAATTTATTCAACTAACGTTGGGACAGCAGTGATTTTGGAGCTGGGGTGAATATCACAGGTCGTACTTGAGCGTCAGGCCGCCCCAGATGTAATCTGGTTCGTCCATGTTATCTCGGAGCCCTTTCGGGAGCGTTACCACCACATGCATCACAGGTGATACCGAAAAACCTTTATAGGCGGCAAAGTTCAAAGAGAGGACATATTCAAAATTGTTTACCACGGTGCCTACATCCGCGATCCTTGATGCGTTCCATTTAGCCCCGCCGATCGCTATTTGTACGGATGTGGCAATTTCTAGAAGGTCCTCGGGCTTATATTGGAACAGAACACCTATATCATGGTATGTCCCCCAGCTCTTGGTCGGATATGGATAATAGAACCCGTCGGCATATGGCGTAAAGTATCCTATTTCGTATGCCATATGCCACTGAGGTCTTATTATGTTGTGGGCGGAGTAGTCAAGGGACGCCTGGTCTTTGTTTGGAAAGACCATGAAGTTGACAGCCGGGATAAAATTAAAATTACCGATCGTTAGATTGTAATATGGAGTGAAATCGACTTCGTTGAACTGTCCCTGATTAGGTTCGTCATCAAGGACGAAGTTTGCCCATACCGAAAGACCTACGTTATAGGTCTCGGCAGTTATAGATGGCTGCCAGACCGCACCATTGCTTGACGGGAGCCCCTTTGAAACGTACTGCGAAAAGAAATCGAACTCGAAGAGAAGGTCGAACTTTCGTTCCCTTTCAACTGTTTCAGGGCAGTTCTCGCCGGCATCGCAGTCGACGTTAGGCACGTGGAGTCTTCGTTCCTGATTGTGGAGATTTACCGGCTCTTCGTATTTAAGCGAAGGTTCAGTGATCGTTTCAGGGCCGGCCCTTGTCTCTACAACGGGCTCATTTTCAGCGGCCGCCGTAATGCTTAAAATGGAAAAGGCGAATAAAAAACAGAACAACGCCAGCTTATATTGGGCGCCTTTCCACATAAAAATATGGACAAAAAACGTTAAGCCGCGCTTTTTCCGGCTATCTTGTTATAGACCCAGGCAAAGAGCAGACCAAATATAAGGCCGTCTACAAAGCCTAATGCGGCGCCTATCACAAGCCCTGTCCATGAAAGATCGAACCACTTGAGATAAAAGGAGCTCATGCAGTCGTAGGCCCCGGTCCCCTTTCCTACGAGTCCCATAAGGACGCTCCACGCCACCACGATCGACCAGAAGATGGCGCATGTTACACCGAACGCTTTTGGTTTGAGCATAGCTTGCCTCCCAGTTCCTTTATTTTTCTCACAAAATAGAGACAAATACCAACAAAACTTTTCTTTCTTAAATTCAGCTGGGTGTCGATGTCCTCCTCCTCTTCCCCGAGGACTATGCTAAGAGAAGGAGACTTGCTTATTGCAAATACCTGAGAGGGATAGACACTTCTGTGGCCGGTCATTAGAAAACTTATCACACACGCAACAGCAGCATATGGTGCGATCTGCGGGCCAAAGAACTCGACCGCCATGATGCTTGCGGCGATCGGCGTATTGGCGGCACCGCCTAAAAGGGCCACCATGCCTATGGCGGCAAATGTCCCGACATCAAGGTGAAATATATTTGCAAAGAGAGCGCCTGAGCTTGTGCCGATAAAGAAAATAGGTGTTACAATGCCACCGCTTCCGCCAAAGGTCAAGGTGATGCTCGTGAAGAGAATCTTGGCCATGAACGAATACCATGCCGGAGAAGCCCCCTTGAGCGTGTTTTCTATCGAGTTAAGGCCAAGGCCCAAGTAGTCGGTGGAGAGTAGGAACGTTAGCGCAATAAGAGAGGCGCCGCCGATGAGAGCCTTAAGCGGCTCCCATATCTTCATCTTGCCGGATATCTTTTTGAAGAACTTGAGAGATTCTATGAGAAGAAAAGACGAAAGTCCGAAAAAGATGCCTGCCATGGCCACTTTTATAAGGAAGGCCTCGCTGAATACGGGTACGAAATTGATCGGGTGGTAGAAATACTCTATCCCCAGCTGTGTTGTGATATGATAGGATGTCACGCCGGCAATGAAAGAGGGAAGGATGACTTCATAGAGAAGTCCACCCACAAATAGGACCTCGATGCCGAACATGGCTCCCGCAAGAGGTGTTCCGAAGACCGAGGCAAATCCGGCGCTTATGCCGCAGATGACCAGTTTTTTACGGTCATTGTCGTCGAACCTGAAGATGTCGGCGAACATTGAGGAAAGTCCGGCGCCAATCTGGGCGCACGGGCCCTCTTTACCGGCGGAGCCGCCGGATGCTATTGTTATCACCGTTGTTATAAGTTTTACGGGGACGACAGACCATTTTATCTTTCCCGAATGTTTGTGAACGGCCTCTATGACCTTTTCTGTCCCGTGTCCTTTGGCGTCAGGCGCCAGATACTTTATAGTGATGGAGCTTATAAAGAAGGCCACAGGCATTAGCAGGAAATAATATTGATAATTACCGGTAAGCGCAGTGCCCCATCTAAGAAGTTTAAGAAAGACCGCCGTTGCAAAGCCTACTATTGCGCCTATAATGGTTGCAAGAACGAACCATTTAAAGACACTAAAAAATATTATCGTCTCTTCCGCCAGCCTTTTCCTCATGTTCTTCTGAACATTACAAATTACGAGCGGATTTTCTAGACCTATTTTATAATATTAAAATATCGCTTTCATCTGCCTATTTTTGTGATACGTGCGGCCTCGGTGCTAAGGATAGACAATATAGACAAGACCTACGGAAAGCAGGTCGTTTTCGACAAGGCGAGCCTTCAGATCCAGCCTCACGAGCGCGTTGGGCTTGTGGGAAGGAACGGTTCGGGTAAGTCGACGCTTTTAAAGATGATTCTTGGCGAAGAAGAGCCCGATGAAGGGAACATTATCGTCCCCAGAGGCTATCGAATAGGTCACGTTGCCCAGCATCTTCATTTTACCGAACCAACCATCCTTCAGGAGGGATGCTTAGGGCTCCCGCCGGATGAGATGTACGACCATTATAAAGTCGAGGCGGTCCTTTTTGGGCTCGGTTTCACCGAAAAGGATATGGGACTTCCTCCTTCCACTTTTTCCGGCGGTTATCAGGTGAGGCTCAATCTTGCAAAGGTCCTTGTCTCGCATCCAAATCTTTTGCTACTCGACGAACCTACTAACTATCTCGATATCGTCTCTATCCGCTGGATAATAAAGTTCCTGCGCAACTGGAAGCATGAACTTGTCCTCATCTCTCACGACAGGGAGTTTATGGATAGCGTAACGACCCATACGGCTCTTATCCACAGGCAAAGGATAAGAAAGCTCCCCGGCGACACGGTAAAGGTCTACGCCCAAATAAAACAGGACGAAGATGTCCACGAAAAGACCCGCCAAAACGAATCAAAACAGCGGGAACATATCGAGGCGTTCGTTGAAAGGTTCCGCGCGCAGGCAAGCAAGGCCTCCGTCGTTCAGTCGCGGCTTAAGCTTTTAGAGAAGCTCCCCAAGTTGGAAAAACTAGAGGAGATAGCTGACCTTGATTTCGCGTTTCGCTATTCCACTTTCGACGCCAAGCGTCTTATAGAGGTTGCGGGGCTAAGTTTTGGCTACGAACCTTCCAATCTTCTCATAGAAGGCCTTGACATGACCATCGGCTCGGAGGACAGGATAGGCATAATAGGTAAGAACGGTAAGGGCAAATCAACCCTCATAAAGCTCCTCGCAGGCGAGCTTGAGCCTTTAGATGGGAAGATAGATATACATCCTCTTGCAAGGATGGGTTACTTTGGGCAGACAAATATCGACAGGCTCCGCCCCAAATACACAGTTGAAGAAGAGATAGAATCCGCGAATCCCAATCTTGGCAGGACCGCCGTCAGGTCCATATGCGGCACAATGATGTTCGGCGGAGAATCTGCCGAAAAAATGGTGCAGGTCCTCTCCGGTGGCGAAAAGAGCCGCGTGATGCTCGGTAAGATCATCGCCACTCCCACTAATCTCCTTCTTTTAGATGAACCCACGAACCATCTCGACATGCAGTCCATAGATTCTATGGTGGCGACGCTCTCTGATTTTGAAGGGGCCGTTATAATAGTCACCCATAGCGAGCTCGTATTGCACGCGCTTGCCACCAAACTTTTGGTGTTTCAGGACGGCGGTGTCTCATGGTTCAACGGCACCTACGACGAATTTCTTGAAAAGGTTGGCTGGCGCGAAGAGGCCGACGAGGCCGAGGCGAAGAGCACAGACGTAAACCCCAAAAAGGCGCTCCGCCAAAGCAGGGCCGCAGTGATTGCCGAACGCTCGAAGGTTTTAAAGCCGCTCCAAGAGGAGATAAAGTCGCTCGAATCTAAGATCATGAGGCTTGAAAAAGAAGAGGCCGGCATTAACGCAAAACTTTCAAACGTAGGCGCACTTAAAGGTCCGGAGGAGATAGCCGAACTTTCAAGGAGCATTAAAAAACTAAAAAAAGATATCGATTCGAATTTTGCCCATCTCGAAAAGGTCTCGGCAGAACACGACAGCCTCTCCGCCGTCTTCGACGCCCAACTCGCCACCCTTTGCAATGCGGCCGCCAATAGATTAAATAAAGACATTGTTTGACATTAACGAACAATCGTTGTATTATGTCTATTGGATGTGGATAATATAACGCTTTTGTTCGCTATATGGAAACAATGTCTGAACAGAATATAATACAGA
>PCWZ01000064.1:1632-6524 GCA_002796305.1 Deltaproteobacteria bacterium CG11_big_fil_rev_8_21_14_0_20_49_13 | reverse complement strand
GAGGGAACCGTATTTTTACCACGGCCAAGGCCCGGGAATTCGGCCCCGAGGTAGGGCTTTCCGAGAACTATGTCCGGCAGGCCCTTTGTCAACTGGCCAAGTCGGGCTGGGTAGTTCGCCTGCACAACGGGCTTTACGCGATCTCCGAAGCCGTCCCCGGGGTGACCCCCGCCCACGAGTTCGAAATCGCCATGGCATTGGCGGATCCCGCCGCCATCTCCCATTGGTCTGCCATGCATCATCACGGTCTAACCGAACAGGCCTCGAGGAAGGTTTTCGTACTGACGACGATTGGCGCCTCGGTTCCGACCACGCGCACGAAGGGCGACTATCGGATCGGAGACACGGCCTATCGTTTCATCAAGATCCGGCCTGAACGATTCTTCGGGACGGAAAAGGTGTGGATCGGCGAGAGCCGCGTGACCATCACCGATCTCGAACGCACGCTTATCGACGGGCTCACCATGCCGGAATACTGTGGCGATTTTTCCGAGGTGCTTCATGCCTTCGAGGCGGCTATCGGCAAGATCAATCTGGAACGCATCATCGACTATGCATTGAAGCTGGACGCCGCAACGGCCAAGCGCCTCGGCTGGGTTCTGGAAAAGCAAGGCATGGAGATTGGTCGTCTGGCTTCACTCGCAAACGTCCCTATCAAGGGCTATCGGATATTGGATTCGACCGGTCCACGCAAGGGACCATGTAACCGATATTGGATGATTCAGGAGAATCTTCCTGGAAAGGTAAACGCATGAAACCGCTACACACGCGTCTGCAGGAAGCCGGAAAGAGACTGGGGATTCCATGGGAGGTTCTGGAACGCGACTATCTGCTCTCATGGGTGCTGGCAGGACTTACCCGTACCGATATCCTTCGCGACACACTTGTGTTCAAAGGCGGCACCTGTCTCAAGAAATGCTACTTCGGCGACTACCGGTTTTCGGAGGATCTGGATTTTTCGGGCGTCGGGGACGTTCCAAAATGTGACGCGATGGAGGCGGCCGTTCGTCAGGCGTGCGAAACCGCTAAAAAACTCCTCGATGAATACGCTCCCGTCGAAATAGCATGCGAGCGCTATACCGAGAAGGAACCCCACCCGGGCGGACAAGAGGCGTTCTCTATTCGCGCCCGCTTCCCGTGGCATCGGGATCTGCACACGCGGGTCATCATCGAAACGTCCGTGGATGAAAAGGTTCTGAAACCGATTGAGCGGAAACGGGTCATCCATGAATATGGTGAGCCCTTCGATACTGTCGTCGCGACCTATGCCTTGGAAGAGATCGTTGCGGAGAAACTGTGTGCCATCCTGTAACACATGGAAAAACTCGAGTCTTGAGGGTGGGGACGATCCAGAGCGCGCGATTACCATGATCTCTGGCGTGTGCTCGGGACCTACAAGGATCGCATGGACTTCGGCGGGTTCGGTGATTTCCTTCGGGCCAAATGCGCATTGAAAAATATCGGATTCACCGATGAGGGAGATTTTTTCAGGGAGAACTGGCTTCCGCACGTCGAGAAGACTTGGGAGCAATGGTTGGGACCTCTGGTTCCGGATCTTCCGCCCTTTCAAACCGTGATCGGGGAACTTCGCCCAGAGATAAAAGAACTGCTCCAGAAATAATCACTCCATCCGAAGCGTTGCCTTATTCTTCGATCATTCGTTCCTTCGCTTTGTCGAATCCGATCCAGCGACCGTTTTCATCCATTCCCCGGGCGGCCAGGTGGTTGATGGCGATCTGATTCAGATCCACCTCGCCACGTGCGACCTTGCAAAGCGTCGCGGTATCCATGCCCTGGATCGCTGCCGATGAATCCCATGAACGAACCGGAAGAAAAAACCTTATTTTGGCAGAAGCAAAGCACCATCTTCTGACAGTGGCATGAGTGGATTCCAGTTTTCCGCCCCCATCAACAGCAAGAAACCCCAGAAAATAGAAGAATAGAAAATGGAGGAAGAAAAATGAAAACAAACCCGAAGCGCCGAAGATCGGCATATTGAGCGAGGATTGTCTTCGCAGACTCGAGGATGCCTTTTCACTCGGATGTAGCGACGCCGAGGCCTGTTGCTTCGCTGGGGTCACCCTGCAGGTCTTTCAGGAACACCTGAAATCCGACCCCGCCTTCAAAGACCGCAGGGAAATCCTCAAACAGCGCCCCCAACTTTTGGCCCGTCAGACGGTCTTCAAAGCCCTGAAGCCCTGAAAGAGGACCCCCAAATCGCCTTGGAGTACCTGAATCGGGTTCCAGGGGGCAAATAACGTTATTTTCGGGTTTTAGCGACTATTTGTCCGTAATTACGGAGGTTTTCATTGAAACCAACTTGACACTATAATTTATTTATGTCATATTGGTTTCAAATGATAAAGTTACCACCCAAGTTGGCGAAAAGACCTTTTTCAACGGCGGAAGCCGTAGCGGAGGGCATCAGCAAAGCCTCTTTGAGCCGAATGGCCAAGGCAGGCATCTTGGAGCGATTGAGCCGCGGAGTGTACAGAGTCGAAGGATCCGACGACAGCACGGGAGAGGATTCCTATCAGATGGCAACCCTGCGTTGCGGGCAACCGTCGGCCATTTGTCTCTTGTCGGCCATGGAACATTACCACGTCACGGATCAGATCTCCAAACAGATCTGGGTGCTCGTCCCGGCAACCAAGCGAGTCGCTGCCAAAGATTTGAAATTGATCCGGTCAAGGGACCCCATGTGGGATATCGGGATCTCTAAAACGAAAGGCTACTGGATCACTACGCTCCCGAGAACCTTGGTAGAGGGCCTCTTGTACAAGAGGCTTATCGGTCATCGGGTTGCGATCGCGGCTCTCAAACAGGCATTGGCACAGAGGAAAGTGAATCTGGGTCAGGTGGTGGATATGGCAAATAAACTGGGAGTCGCTCACCGGATACGCCCTATCATTGAGGCATTGGGATCATGAATCGCGAAAAAGAAAAACAGATAACTCGCGCAATGAAGGCGCTGGCACAGAAGGACTCCCGCTTGAATATCAACGAGGTCAGGGTGATCGTTGCCATTGAGCGCGCGATCGCCAGATTGTCGGTTTCACTGTTCACATAACTCACTAGAATAAAAACACAAATTGGAAAAGAGGTCAATAATGGCCCTTTTCCTGTAGTTAGAAGCACCATCATAAATGGATAAAAAAATCGATTTTTTGCTTGATTACTCCTAAATATCGCGATAATATGCAGTTATGTTTCAAAGAATCGCGCCACTTCCATCCAACCCCAAGGAATCTTTTTTCCTATGGGGACCAAGGAAAACGGGCAAAACATTTCTTATTAAACACCTATACCCAAACTCTCACAGAATTGACCTGCTAAATACCGACAGCTTTGCGAAATATTCTGTCAGACCAGCCTTATTACGGGAAGAATGTCTGGCCAATATTGAAAGCGACCCAACTGCATCCAGACTTGTTTTAATAGATGAGGTTCAAAAGATCCCGAAACTTCTGGATGAGGTGCATCTTCTTATCGAAGACCATCACTTTGTTTTTGGCATGTGCGGATCATCAGCCCGTAAACTTAAGCGAGGTCATGCCAATCTACTAGGTGGGAGGGCTGTCCGCTATGAATTGCGCGGTCTCACTTTTCCGGAACTGGGGAACGAGTTTGATCTCACGCGCCTCATCAATCACGGCTATCTTCCCAGCCATTATTTGAGCGGCAATCATCTCAAGTTAACGGATTCTTATGTCAATGAATACCTTAAGGAGGAAATTGCGGCGGAGGGGCTCGTGCGAAACCTTCCTCTTTTCTCTGACTTTCTAAGGGCGGCCGCGTTCTCCGATACTGAAATTGTCAACTACAGCAATATCGCCAGCGACTGCGGCGTCTCCGGCAAAACGGTCAAAGAATATTTCCAGATCCTTCAAGATACGCTGATCGGCGAATTTCTCCCTGCCTACACTCGTCGGGCAAAACGCAAGGTCATACACTCACCAAAGTTCTACTATTTCGATGTCGCTCTTCCAAATTTGTTGACCCGTCGAGGAGAACTTCAATTAGGTTCTGAAATGGCCGGAAAGGCCTTTGAAAACTGGCTGTTTCACGAACTTAAAAGCTACATCACTTATAAAGAAAAAAGTGATCTTTTATCGTATTGGAAATTGGCCGATTCCGGTCGCGAGGTCGATTTCGTTGTTAATGACTGTGAAGTGGCCATTGAAGCTAAGGGAACAAGTCGGGTGCGGCCGGACCATTTAAAGGGCTTAAGGGAACTGAAAAAGGAACACCAGTCCATTAAGAAACTTCTGTTGGTCTGTTTGGAAGAATTGCCACGGTTAACCGACGATCAGATATTGATCCTGCCTTATCGGGATTTCTTGCAATCGCTGTGGCAGGGTGATGTTTTCTGATTTATTGTAATGTATTAATGCGTCAGGATGTCGAACATTTTTACCATAACATACGGCTTGCTTGTAATCTCATCTGCTCCAGAAGAGTAAAGATGACTGGAAAAGTGAACCACACCCTTCGAATGCCAATGTCTCCTCATCAACCCGTGGATAACACATCCTGTAACTTTCAGTTTCTTGCTGCAATTGCATCGACTTGGAATAAAATCCCCTCCCTCACAAATTTTGTTTCAAATGCTTTTCTTGCAGGGTATTTTCCATTAAATCTTTCCTTAATTATTTTCCCCAACGAATGTATATCCGTAATATTCTTAAATAGGCAGTCCATTTTTACAACTGACTCTAAATTCAGACCAATTGATCCCAATCTTTTTTCTAAAAGATCAAATGCACCGTTTATCTGGTTTTCAATTGATTGCCCTTCATTTCCAATACAATAGCTGATAAAGACATAGGCTCCAGCTTCAACAATTCCTGAATGTGCCCATTCCTCACTTGATTCAGTTCTCTTTATTTCGC
>PCWZ01000064.1:0-1616 GCA_002796305.1 Deltaproteobacteria bacterium CG11_big_fil_rev_8_21_14_0_20_49_13 | reverse complement strand
ACTTCTTATTCGTATGCCAGTGCGAATAAGAAGTTAGAAATACTTATAGTTTTTAACAAAGGTATTACTAACCAAAGGTTAAAATACTATAGTTGCTCAAAATCAAAAAAAACCGCCTCTATTTTCCTGGCGGAAAATCGTTGTGCGCCCCATTGTCAGGACATCGAACCTGTTTATCACTCATTCAAAGTGAAAATTGAACAGTGCTAACTATCGATTTTTTTCATTCGCGCCTCACATAACGGCTATGTGAATTGCAACTTCTCCACCTGCTTTATAGAGCTCGAAGTCGGTTGTGTGTCTCCGTTTCAATTCCTGTTTGGACGAGAAATAGTTCCAGATCTCTTTCCAAATATTGATCACGATCTCCGGCATGGGACCTTTGCCTTCAAAAACAAGATAGCTCCCACCTTCGACATTCACCATAGCAAGGTATTGAGGCAAATTATCCACTCTGGAAACGCATTTCCCTGCCGTAACGGTGTATTTCCCATCACAATCCGACTCGTAGGATGAGTAAACACCGTATGTTTGAGAACTCTGAATTTGGTTTGGGATCTTGCCACTGAGATTCTCTTGAAAGAACCTTCCCCAGAGTGCTGGGATCTTAGCCGTATCCTTCTTCGACTCCGCATGATTTGTTGTGCGGACGCCGATTCCAACAACTAACATTGGATCGATATGTTTCAGTGTTGGCTTCATTTTCAACTCCTCCACTGATTTCACCAGATTTGTGAGCATCTTGGCCCCGTAAAGTCCCGTAAAACTGCTCCGCAGTCACGGGACCACGGGGCTTTCGCACAATTTATTTCCACAGATTCTCCGCAAAGTAATTGGCCAATTGTTTCCTCAAAAATTTCTTACCTGAACCACTCTTCAAAAACAGTTCTCTTGATTTGGCATCATCTTCCAGCAAATAGGCTTCGTAATAGATCTGTTTCACCGGGCGACGATCTTTAGTTGAGGCCACTTTGCCCTGTTCGTGACATTTGATGCGATTTTTGAGGTCGTTTCTGAAATCCGTGTAGAGTTTGCCATCTTTTTCACTGTGGAGGACGTAAACATAGAACATAAGTGGTCTCTGTCTGCCACGTAAAATCGCCTGCGGCGATCACGTGGCTCCCGTAAAATTCGCCTCCGTCAAATCACGGGGCCTCACCACTTACGTGGCGAAGCCCCGTGATCGGGCGAACATAGTTCGCCCGATTTTACGGGGCGCGCCCATCCTTCAGGACATCGAACCTGTATGCCAATCGTTCGCTGTGCGCGTAAGTAGCAAGACTAAAAGCAGAAATCCGAACGGATGTCAATCGTGATCTCCTTTCAATTCCCGCCAGTTCAGGCCCTTCGCCGCGCTTTATCCCCGATCTCAAGGGCTCACCCCGCAAAATTCGGCGCATCAACAGTTTCCGGCAAGCGTTCGGGAGAGCGTTTCGCGAAGGATTCGCTTTTCCCTTCCGCGAAGCCTTTCCGAAACCCTTCGGGGAACCCTTTCGGCAAGGCTTCCGTCATTTCCGGATCAGGTCATCGGTCCAGTTATCGGCAATCACGTATTCACGGGCATGACGATCACGTTCGGTTCGCTGTTCGCCGGCATCGGCGGTTTCGATCTGGGG
>PCWZ01000063.1:10363-17071 GCA_002796305.1 Deltaproteobacteria bacterium CG11_big_fil_rev_8_21_14_0_20_49_13 | reverse complement strand
TATAAACAGACGATTCGCGTCTAATCGCTTCTTCCCGTCATCTTGTCCCGCAAATGACCCACTCATATCCGCGAAGAGCCAATAACTTTATACCCATTTTTTAGGCGTAAAGGCCGCGCATCTCTGAAGCGCGGGTGACGCGTTGAATTGAGACAATGAATGCGGCCACTCTCATGTCGACCTTATACTGTTTGGATGTTTCCAGCACCGCCTGGAAAGACTGCTTCATTATGCGCGAAAGGTCCTCCTGAATTCGCTCGTCCCTCCAATAGTAACCCATTCTGTTCTGGACCCATTCAAGGTAGGAGACGGTAACGCCGCCAGCGTTGCAGAGGATGTCGGGGATGACGAACGTCCCTTTTTGGTTCAGTGTATTGTCGGCATCTGTTGTGATGGGGCCGTTTGCGCCTTCTGCGATAAGTTTAGCCTTTATCTTATCCGCGTTCTTCTTTGTGATCTGATTCTCAAGTGCGGCCGGGACCAGAATGTCCACAGGAAGCTCTAAAAGTTCCATCGCGTTCTTCATCTTTGTGAGGCCCATGGCCTTGTCAACACCTTCAAGTGTTTTGTGGTCCTTTAGGTAGTCGAATATCTTCGGTATATCTATTCCTTTCTCGTTCCGGTAAGCGCCGGAAACATCGGAGATGGCGACTATCTTGCTTCCGGCCTTATGGAAGAGCTTTGCGGAATATGAACCGACGTTGCCAAAACCCTGCACAGCGACCGCGCATTTCTTGAGGTCCATGCCAAGGTGTTTTACCGCCTCTTCGACCGTATACATTAATCCTTGGGCGGTGGCCTCGGTCCTGCCCTCGCTTCCGCCGAGCTCGATAGGTTTACCGGTGACGACAGCAGGCGTGAACTCGCCGTGGTGCATTGAATATGTGTCCATGAACCAGCTCATTATCTGGGGATTTGTTCCAACGTCGGGGGCGGGGACGTCCTTGTCCGGCCCGAAGAGGTCCATCATCTCTGCAAAATAGCGGCGCGCGAGCCTTTCAAGCTCTCCTTTGGAAAGCTTTGAGGGTTCCACAATAACACCGCCCTTGCCGCCGCCGAAGGGAACGTTAACTACCGCACATTTGTATGTCATCCAGAAGGCAAGCGCCTTGACCTCGTCCAGGTTAACATCTTGGTGAAAGCGGACGCCGCCTTTTGCCGGACCACGGGCTATATTATGCTGAACGCGATACGCCTTAAAGACCTGAATGGAACCGTTATCCATGCGGATGGGGAGCTTTACTTCAGTCACCCGGCGCGGCTCTTTTATGACGGCCACCTGGTCAGTTGTGAGGTTTAAGACCTCTGCCGCCGCGTCGAACTGCTTCATGGCGTTATCAAAGGCGCTTATGGTCGAGTCGTTATAGGACGGCAGGTCGCGCACTTCGTTCATGGCTGTCGGCATACTGTTTTCTCCTTTTTTATTGTAACTTTAGAGCCCGCAAAATAGTCCTCTAAAATCCGCCTAGCAAGTACTTTTTAAAAATTTTGAACGATTTTTTTTTATATTGACAAAGAACGTTTAATACTTATACGTTGCCCGCCTAACCCGAGGAAAACTTTTAAGTTTTTCCTTTAAAGGCAGGTGATAATCAATGCCCGGAATTAAAATTCGTGAAGGCGAAAGTTTTGAGCAGGCCATGCGCAGGTTCAAAAAGCAGTGCGAAAAGGCTGGCATCATAGCTGAACTTCGCAAACGCGAACACTACGAAAAGCCTTCTGAACGCAAGAAAAAGAAGATGGCTCAAGCCCGGAAACGTGCGACAGCCAAGTTTCCAAAGCTGTACTAAATAAAAAATGTATTCGCAAACCGTCCTCGATGATATCAGGGATAGGGTTTCTATTGCCGCACTGATAGGTGAACGTCTTCCTTTGAAAAAAGCGGGACGCAACTTCAAGGGGTGTTGTCCGTTTCATTCGGAAAAGACCGCCTCTTTCATGGTAAGCGATGAAAAGAGGATCTATCACTGTTTCGGTTGCGGCGAAGGGGGAAATGTATTCAATTTTTTTATGAAATTCGATGGCCTTTCTTTCAGGGAGGCCGTCGAGATGCTTGCCGAGCGCGCAGGCGTCCGTCTCCCCAAGCTAACCTCGTTCGATAAAAAGAAAGAGGACGAGCTCACAACACGCAAAACATGGGCATATAGGCTTAATCAGGTGGTGACGGAATACTGGGCAAATAACCTCAAGGACCCAAAAAATGGGGAGGCCGCCCGTAACTACTTGAAATCGCGGGACATTAATTTAGAAAAAAACACGCAACTTTTCCTGGGATATGCCGATGATACATGGGACGGGCTCGTTCGTCAGCTTATGGCGAAGAGCGTCCCCTTAGACCTTGCGGTCGAGTTGGGGCTTTTGAAGAGGCGTGACGACGGAGGGTATTACGATTTTTTCAGGCACAGGATAGTTTTTCCTGTCATGTCACCCTCATCAAAGGAGCCTAAGATAGTGGCCTTCAGCGGGCGCACTTTTGGCGAGCCGAAAACGTCCGAAGGAAGGGAAGCGCCGGCAAAATATTTGAACTCGCCCGATTCGCTCATATACCATAAGAGTTACACGGTATACGGGCTGGACCAGGCGTTTGATACGATAAGAAGGACCGACCTAGCTGTGCTTGTAGAGGGAAATCTGGATGTCGTCCGTCTCCATCAGGAGGGCCTGACGAATGCGGTGGCCCCCTTAGGCACCGCGCTGACGTCCGGACACATAAGGCTGATCTCCCGCTACACAAAGAACTTCGTCGTGATATTTGACGGCGATGAAGCGGGGCGCAGGGCGGCGATAAGAAGTCTGCCGGTCTTTTTAGAAGAGGGGCTTGTGCCAAGGGTCGTTGCGCTTGCGACAGGTGAGGACCCTGACAGCTTTGTAAGAAAGAACGGGGCAGAAAAGCTCACAAAGCTTATCGAAAGTTCCAAGACGCTCTTTGAATGGATGATAGATGAAACGGTTGCGAGATTTGGCGGAAGCGCCGACGGCAAGGTAAAGGCCGTAGAGGAGCTTAAGCCCTTCTTTTTAATGGTGAAGAGTCCGGTCGAGGTTTCCATCTATGAGAAGAAGCTGGCCTCAAAGCTGATGCTCGACGAGTCGGTGATAGCGGCGACCTTTGCAGGTAGGAGAAAAGTTACCTACAAGAAGGAGTCGCCGAAAGGATTTAAGACGAACACCGCAGAAAAGATGCTCCTTGAGCTGATGCTTTCGTACCCCGAGACCGTTACTAGCGTGTTGAAAGAGATAAGCGCCGAGCAGTTCGGCGACGGTTCGTATCAGACGATAGCGGCGCTTATCATGACTGATGTGAAAAAGAACGGCGCGCTGGACGTTGCAAGACTTGCGGACGGCGTTGCCGATGAAGGTTTGAAGAGCGAGATACTGGCGCTTGCCATGGCCGAGAACAAATATGACGAGCCGGCGGTTGCCGTGAAAGATTGCCTGGCGGGTTTAAAGAGACTGGCGGCAAAGAGGAGAATAGAAGAGCTCTCGGGCGAAATAGGCGTTTCAAAGGACGATGAGGTCATCGGCCGGCATATGGCCGAGATACAAAAGATAACAAAAGAGTTACACAATATAGAAAGCTAACGGAGATCATAAAATGAACGTACAAGAGCACAAAGTAGATCTGAAGGAGGTCAAGCAGCTTATCGACCTCGGCAAAGAGAAGGGATTCCTTACCTTTGACGAAGTGAACGACGCGCTTCCGCAGGACCTTGTCTCTGCGGACCAGCTTGACAGCGTCCTTACCATGTTTGACGACATGGATATCGAGCTGGTTGACAACGCCGAAGAAGGGAAGATGATAAAGCAAAAAGGCGCTACATCCAAGGCATCTGCTCATGCCGACGATGGGGATGAGGAGGCGCCGGCAAAGAAGGAGAAGAAAGACGAGGTCGTCGAAGAGGTGCAGGTCCGTTCAAGCGATCCCGTGAGGATGTATCTCCGCAAGATGGGGAGCGTTCCGCTTCTCACCCGCGAAGGCGAGGTTGAGATAGCGAAGAAGATAGAGAACGGCGACATAGAGATGTTCAACGTCCTCCTGTCGTCACCTATGGCGGTTCAGGGCGTTCTTTCTCTTGGCGAGCTCATTTCGAAGAACAAGCTTAAGATCACAGATATCATAAAAGACACCGAAGACATGGATTCGGAGAATGGCTTTGACGAAGATAAGCACCGTCTCGGTATACTGAAGCTTATGGCAAAGGTGAGGGCTCTCGATAAGACTCTGCGCTCCTGGCAGGTCAAGGCCTCAAGTGAGCGCTTAAGCGAATCGAACAGGAACTCCGCTAGGGCAAAGGCAGATGAAGTTCGGCAGAAGATGCTTTCCTGCCTTAAGGAGATGAACCTCAATAAGATGACGATAGACGATCTTATCGAGAGCATCCATAGGCGCGTGAACGAGATCAATCAGTTCGACGGCAAGATCAGAGCGTGCCTCAAAGAGGCAAAGGTCTCGAGCGTCGGCGAGTTGAGAGCGCTTTTAAAGAGCTTTAAGAAGAACCCTTATCAGCAGAGAAAGGTGATGCTTTCAAAGAAGATTTCACGCGACGACCTGATGGAGCTGGACCTAAAGTTCAGGATCGCCGATCAGGATAAGAAGAAATTGGAGCGCGAGTCGGGACAGACATTCGACGAGCTCAAAAAGGCCTGTGCAGAGGTGAGGCGCGCGCGCATATTTACAGAGAACTCCAAAGAGGAGCTTATCAAGGCGAACCTAAGGCTTGTTGTAAGCATCGCCAAGAAATATACCAATAGGGGCCTCCAGTTCCTGGATCTCATTCAGGAGGGGAACATCGGTCTCATGAAGGCCGTCGAAAAGTTCGAATGGCGCCGCGGTTATAAGTTCAGCACCTACGCAACATGGTGGATACGCCAGGCGATCACCCGTGCCATCGCCGATCAGGCACGCACGATAAGGATCCCCGTCCACATGATAGAGACGATAAACAAGCTCGTTAGAACATCGAGATACCTCGTTCAGGACCTGGGACGCGAACCTACGCCGGAAGAGATATCCGAAAAGATGGAGCTCCCTCTCGAAAAGGTGCGCAAGGTATTGCGTATCGCAAAGGAGCCAATATCTTTGGAAACTCCGATAGGTGAGGAAGAAGATAGTCATCTTGGCGACTTTATCGAGGACAAGACCATACCAACACCTTCAGAGGTAGTGACGGGGGTCGGCCTTTCGGACCAGATGAAGAGGGTGCTTGCAACGCTTACGCCGCGCGAAGAGAAGGTATTGCGCATGAGGTTCGGAATTGGCGAGAAGAGCGATCATACGCTCGAAGAGGTGGGCAAGGATTTTGCAGTTACCCGCGAACGTATCCGTCAGATAGAGGCAAAGGCCCTTAGAAAACTTCGCCACCCCAGCCGTTCAAAGAAGCTCAAGAGCTTCATAGACTGGCAGGTGGATGAGAATTTATTTTAGCTGATAGCGAGCGAGCATCTGGCTTGGCCAGTGCGAGCGAGAGGGGTTTGGGGGGAAGGAGTGAGGTATTCCGAGCGAGTCGTTCCCCCCATTAGGATAAACTGGCAGGTGGATGAGAACTTGTTTTAAATATCGCTCATCCTGAGCTTGTCGAAGGATGAGTATCGAAAACGGGGGGAGCATGAAAAAAAAGTGGCTCGTAGCGGTTTTCGTAGCCGCGCTTATCGGCATCGGCCTTTCTTATATCTCAATATCCGAATATTTCAGCATCCAAAAATCAGGACTTGAGAACCAGAGTTTCTGCACCGTCAATAATTTCATAAACTGCGACCTCGTTAATGCCTCAAGCTATTCGACGCTGTTCGGAATACCTGTTGCGGGCTGGGGGCTCCTCTTCTATATCGCTTCCGCCGCATTCGCGCTATTTGTCAAACTTTCCAAGAGCAATAAGGATGCCGCACTTTCTTTGATATGGGTGATATCTATCGTCGGTGTCGTATGGGCGCTCAGAATGGCATATGTGTCGATCTTCGTTCTTAACGCTATCTGCCTTACATGTCTTTCGGAGTATGTCGTTACCATATTCATAATGATAGCCCTCTTTGCCGCTTCCGGGCCTTCAATAAAGGAGAGGGTGGGCCTTCTTTTTTCAAAGAAAGTCATTTCTCCGGCAATAACCGCGGCTATAATATTCGGTCTCGGGTATCTGTTTACCCTTTCGGCCACGAGTTCCGCAGGACAGTCGCCCACCGCAAAAGAGATAAACGAACTTGTCGCGGCTCACATGAGGCAGTCGCTCTACGATATTAAGCCCGAAGATATAAAAGACGCACCCGTGTGGGGGAACCCGGAGGCCAAGACAACGATCGTTGAGTTCAGCGATTTTCAGTGCCCGTTCTGCAGGGCGGCGGCCTTTAATATCAAGCCCTATCTTCAGGAGTATAGAAAAAACGTAAAGTTCGTGTTCCTTAACTATCCTCTCGACAACTCCTGCAACAAATACATAGAACGTCCGATGCATGCCAACGCCTGCCTTGCAGCCAAGGCGGCGGTCTGCGCGCAGGAAAAGGAAAAATTCTGGGAGGTTCATGACGGCATCTTTAAGAATCAAAATAAGAT
This sequence comes from Deltaproteobacteria bacterium CG11_big_fil_rev_8_21_14_0_20_49_13, assembly GCA_002796305.1. NCBI lineage: Bacteria > Deltaproteobacteria > Deltaproteobacteria bacterium CG11_big_fil_rev_8_21_14_0_20_49_13. The sequence continues at coordinate 10,530 of PCWZ01000063.1, read as the reverse complement.
CAAAAAAGAGACGCTGGTCTCCCTTGCCGAAAAGAACGGGATAGATAAGGCATGGATGGGAACATGCATCGATTCACCGGAAGCGCTTGCAAAGGTCCAGGCCGACATCGAGGTCGCACATCATATATATCTCAGCGGAACGCCTTCGGTATTCATCAATCAAAGGG
>PCWZ01000063.1:0-10340 GCA_002796305.1 Deltaproteobacteria bacterium CG11_big_fil_rev_8_21_14_0_20_49_13 | reverse complement strand
TCCATAAATCAAGTGTTTGCGGGAGATTGCCGCGCCCCTTCGGGGCTCGCAATGACAGAACAAGCAGGTTTTTAGAGGCGCCCTTATATTATATGGGATTAGAAATTAGAGCCCAGTGCGTATAGATTTTAAGTTCGAAACTTAGAACACTTTTGATGTTCAAATTCCTGAAAAGTGGACTAAGATAAAGGTCCTTAACCGAACATCAGCGTGCCTGACGGGCAGGTCTTTGCACATTCCGGGTCGCCGCCGCAGAGATCGCACTTGACGGTTCGCTCTGTTTTGGTCTCCCAAATTATGTTGCCATATGGACAGGCGGCGAGGCAGGCCTTGCATAATGTGCATTTATCGCGGTCTATTTCCACCGCGCCGGTCTCTTCGTTCCTGGAAATCGATTCGAACTTGCAGGCCTTAAGACACGCCGGGTCGCCGCAGTGAAGGCACGTTAAGGGGATCCTTGCGTTACGGTCGCGAACGATAACGTTTATTCGCGACGATTCGCCATTATAGAACGCGCTACATGTCCTTTCGCAGGTCTTGCAACCCCAGCATTTATATGCGTTTATCTCAAGCTTCTTCATAAAAAATTGTCATCGCGAGCGAGCCATGGGCGAGCGTGGCGATCTAGATTGCTTCGTCGCCATTCTTCGCTTCTCTTCTTCTAACCATTTTTTTGTAGGTGAAGGCATTTTGAGCGGCGGAAGCCCTTCGGCATTCCACTTCTCCATTATCTCGCCCGCAGGATCGTGTATGATATCAAGGAACTTGTTGGTAGTCTCCTTGCGGCGGCAATCTTCGCATACCGTGAAATATTTATCTCCCAGGCTAGACCTGAGGGCATAATGTTTCACCTGCTCTTCGGTAAGGGGAAGGAAAGAATCGCAAGAAGAACACTTTGCCAGCTTGAAATCCTTCTTCCAGATATGCCGTGAACCCTTCTTTTCCTTGAAACCTATAGCCTGTGTTGGGCAGTTGGATGCACAGATAAGGCAACCGATGCACGATTCCGGCGGTTTCTGCCAGAACGCGCCTATTGCCTTTTCTGGACCGCGGTGGACGGTCGCTATTGCATATGCATCCTGCGCGGCGCAAAGTCTGGTGCAAAGACCACAGGTTATGCACCTGTGCTTGGCGTCGTTATGGATTAGTTTCATCGGCGTAACGCCGTATTTTTTTGCAAGCTCTTTCACCTCTTTGGCGTTAGGCGCCTGTGCAAGCAGGAGGTTTAGTATGGTCTCGCGGTTCTTTGCGACCCTAGCGGAGTTGGTTGTGACGGTGAGGCCGCTTTTTATCTTAAATAGGCAGGAGGTGACTATCTTTGTCTGGCCGTTCCACTCAGGTTGTGCGATCTCAACTATGCAAAGCCGGCAACCGCCCCAGTTGGCCACGGCCTCGTGGTGGCAGAGCGTGGGGATGTCTATATCGTTCGCCTTTGCGACATCGAGCACCGTTTCGCCTTCGCTTCCTCTTGCCTTTTTGCCGTCTATGGTGAATTCAATCGTCATGTCAGTTTATCTTTACCGCATTGAACTTGCAAACGTCAAAGCATACACCGCACTTTACACATTTCTTCTGGTCCAATACATGCACTTCTTTTGCCTTGCCTGTTATCGCTTTTGTGGGGCATCTCTTCGCGCATAGCGTACAACCCACACATTTCTCAGTGATGTAAAAAACGGTCAGGTCCTTGCAAACACCAGCACGGCACTTCTTGTGATCAATATGTTCAAGATATTCGTTCCCGAAATACTTGAGCGTCGACATGACCGGGTTAGATGCCGTTGTTCCAAGTCCGCAAAGCGAGCTGTCGTGCATCGTGGAGCATATCGTCTTGATCCTTTCAATGTGTGCGTGTGTGCCGTGGCCCGTGGATATTTCATCGAGCATAACAGCCAGCTGTTTCAACCCCTCTCTGCAGGGAACGCACTTGCCGCAAGATTCGCCCTTAAGGAAATTTATGAAATATCTGGCGACGTCCACCATGCATGTGCGTTCGTCCATCACTATCATGCCGCCGGAGCCCATCATCGAGCCCGATTTTGTCAGCTCATCAAAGTCGACGTGCATGTCGAGTTTTTCTTCGGGCAGACATCCGCCCGAGGGACCGCCGGTCTGGATGGCCTTGAACCTTTTGCCGTTAAGTATCCCGCCTCCGATGTCGTAAACTATGTCCCTTAGTTTCATTCCCATCGGGACCTCAACGAGCCCTGTGTTGTTTATCTTTCCGACGAGAGAGAATACCTTTGTTCCTTTGCTCTTTTCGGTCCCGAGACTTGCGTAATTAAAAGCCCCTTCGGAGATTATGTAGGGGACATTGATCCATGTCTCGACATTGTTTATTACGGTGGGGCAGTCATAAACGCCCGATTCGGCGGGGTAGGGCGGTTTTTGGTTGGGCTCGCCCGTGAAACCCATGAGCGACTGAATGAGAGAGGTCTCTTCGCCGCAGACGAACGCGCCGCCGCCCCTGTTTATCTTGATATCAAAACCAAAACCGCTCCCTAATATGTTCTTTCCAAGAAAACCGTGCTCTCTTGCATCTTTAAGAGCCTGATTCAGGTGCTTTAAGGCAAGCGGATATTCGTGCCTTACATAAATATAACCTTCGTGCGCGCCAATTGCAAAGGCGCCGATCAACATCCCTTCAAGTATGCCGTGAGGGTCCCCCTCCATCATCGACCTGTCCATGAACGCGCCGGGGTCGCCTTCGTCGCCGTTGCATATTATGAACTTGCGTGTCCCCTTTGCCAAGCGGCAGACGCGCCACTTCTGTCCAGTTGTGAATCCGCCTCCTCCGCGTCCGCGAAGCCCGGACCTTGCCACCTCTTCTATCACCTCGTCAGGCTTCATTCCGGAAAGGATCTTTGCAAGTGACTGATATCCGCCGGTTGCAAGGTAGCTGTTTATGTCGTTGGGATCGATGTGCCCGCAGTGGCGAAGGGCTATTCGATTCTGGCCGGCATAGAACTTGACATCGTTATATTTAACGACCCGTTTCTTGGTCGTTGGGTCTGTATATAGAAGGCGTTCTATCGTCTCGCCGTTCTTCAGGGTCTTATCTGTTATTTCCGCAACATCTGCAGGCTTTACGCCCGTGTAGAAGACACCGCTCGGCTTTAAGATGACGAGGGGTCCCCGTTGGCAGAATCCGTGGCATCCGGTGGCGCAGAGACCCATTTCCGCGGCCACATTATGTTTTTTGAACTCGTCAAATACCTCGCGGCTGCCGCTTGCGAGACATCCTGTTCCGCAGCAGACAGATACGCGCTGAGAGAGCAAGGCCTCTTTCGAGAGAAGCTCTTTATGAAGCTTTAAAAGTTCTGTCTGGTTTGCTACGGTCATAGTTAAATAGAGCCTGTCGGGGAATGCCACTTATGCGTCATTGCGAGGAGCGTAGCGACGAAGCAATCTCCCGTAACTACTTGATTTCGTGAGATCGCCACGTCGCCCCTTGGGCCTCTCGCGATGACAAAACTGAATTTCCCGGCAGACTCCAAATAATCTGTCATTCCCGCGAAAGTGGAAATCCAGTTCATGCACCGGATCCCCGCTTGTGCGGGGATGACAGTTCTACCATCTCCTTAACTTCGCTAGTTGTAACGCTGCCGTGATACTTTTCGTTTATGACTATAACGGGCGCCATCGCACAGGCGCCTACGCAGTTGACCTCTTCTATCGTGAATTTCATGTCTTTCGTGGTCTCGCCGGCTTCGATCTTCAGCAGCCGCTGCAGTTCATCGGACAACTGCTCCGCTCCGCGAATATGGCAGGCGGTCCCTTTGCATATCTTTATGATCACCTCTCCGCGCGGCTTTAGACTGAACGCCTTGTAGAACGTAGCAACGCTAAAGGCCCTTGATTTGGGTACGCCCAACTGTTCCGCGGCAAATCCAACAACGTCGCAGGGGAGATAGCGGTATTCATCGTTGATATCCTGAAGCACCTGAATGATGGATGCAGGGTCCTTTGGGTATCTCTTAAGTATGCTTTCTATTTTTTGTTTCTCTTGTATCATAAGGACGCCTTGGCCCCCTCATCAAATGCCGCGTAGTTGAGTTTCACGAGCTCTTCACCCTTCTTTTTAAAGGCGTACTCTATTCTGCCCTTAATGGCCTTTTCGGGCATGATCTTCGTCTTTCCGATAAGGGCGCCAAGCATTATGATATTGGCGGAGCGGGCGTTCCCTAGCTTCACTGCCAGATCGTTACACGGAATAAGCACCTCTTTAATGTCCGTGCGACCCGAGCGGACATCTATCAAAGAGCTGTTTATAAAAAGATATCCGTCCTTCTTTACCCACGGCCCGAAATTGTCGAGCGATGGCCGGTTCATTACGACCACTATCTCCGGCGAGCTCACCACAGGTGAACCGACCGGTTTGTCGGAGACGACCACCGTGCACGAAGCGGTGCCGCCGCGCATCTCCGGCCCGTAAGAGGGGAGCCAGGTGACATTCAAACCCTCGTCCATGCCGGAGTAGGCCAGCATCTGTCCGATGAGAAGAATCCCCTGTCCTCCAAATCCTGCGAATATTACCTCGTGTTGCATCTATGTATGATGGGGGGAACGACTCGCTCGAAGACTCGCTCCTTCCCCCAAAGCCCCTTTCGCTCGCGCGGAATGAATCCGACGCTCACTCACCTTAACTTTTTTCATCATCCGGTGTCTTAAAGACCTTGAGCGGGTAATAAGGGACCATGGTCTTTTCAACCCATTCCGCCGATTTTATAGGCGAAATTCCCCAGTTAGTGGGGCAGACGGACAAAACCTCTACGAACGAAAAACAGCGGTTCTCCTTCTGGTTAGTGAAGGCCTGCCGCAGATATTCCTTTGTCTTGATAACTCCCCTCGTTGTATGGACCGCCGAGCGGACGATGAACGAAGGCGTTTGAAGTGTTGCGAGTAGTTCCGAAACCCTCATCGGATAGCCCGTCACCTTGACGTCCCTTCCCTTGGGAGTTGTTGTGGTCAACTGACAGGGCATGGTGGTCGGGGCCATCTGGCCGCCGGTCATGCCGTAAATGGCGTTGTTGACGAATACGACCGTTATCTTCTCTCCGCGGTTGGCCGCATGGATTATCTCTGAAAGTCCGATCGAGGCCAGATCGCCGTCGCCCTGATATGTGAATACGGTGAGCTCCGGGTTCGAGCGCTTTATTCCGGTGGCCATGGCCGGGGCACGTCCGTGAGCCGCCTCTACGAAGTCACAATTGAAATAGTTATAGGCAAGGACCGCGCATCCAACGGGTGCCACGCCTATCGTGTTTTCTCGAAGTTTAAGCTCATCCAGGACCTCGGCCACAAGGCGGTGGATGGTGCCGTGCGTGCAACCTGGGCAGTAGTGCGTGGTCGCATCGCGAAGAGCTTCGGGTTTCGTGAATATCTTATCCATATAATATCCGCTCATGGTGAGCTTGTCGAACCATGAACCACTTACATCCTTCGACAGGCTCAGGATGAGCGATTTTAAATCAGCGTCCTCATCTTCTTTAGTATCTCGTCCGGCGTTGGAATGTTCCCGCCGGTTCGGCCGTAAAAATGTATCTCTTTTCCCTTGCCCACTATGCGCTCCACATCCTCGATCATCTGGCCGCAGCTCATCTCCACCACCAGTATCTTCTTAGCGTTCACGGCCGCCTTTTCCAGCTGGCCTTCGGGATAGGGGAAGAGCGTGATGGGTCTGAAGAGGCCGATCTTGCGGCCCTCTTTTACAAGCTCGGCCATTGCCGATTTGCAGATGCGCGCCATGGTGCCGTAAGCGACTATCATCAGCTCGCATGCGCTGTCGCAGCCTTCCTGTTCGAAGCGCGTCTCTTCCTTCTTCATTACGTTATATTTTGCGGTGAGCTTTTCGTTCAACTTCTCAAGCGTGTTGGCATCTAGAAAGAGAGAGGTGAGTATTCTGGGTTTTCTACCTTTGCAGCCGGTAACCGCCCATTCGCCGCTTGTATCGACCCTTGGCTTGATGGGTTTAAACTCGACCGGCTCCATCATCTGGCCTATCATTCCGTCGCCGACGAGCATCACCGGCGTGCGGTATTTGTCCGCAAGGTCAAAGGCGTCGATCATGAGGTCGGCCGCTTCCTGAATGGTAGAAGGGGCCAGGACCAGTGCATGATAATCGCCGTGGCCGCCCCCCTTTGTTGCCTGAAAATAATCGGCCTGAGCCGGCAGAATTCCGCCGAGACCCGGTCCGCAGCGCATTATATTGACGATGACCGCCGGCACTTCGGTTCCGGCTATGTATGATATCGCCTCCATCATTAAGGAGATCCCGGGGCTTGAAGATGTGGTAAAGACCCTCTTGCCTGTGCAGGCCGCGCCATAGACCATGTTCGCGGCGGCAAGTTCGCTTTCGGCTTGAAGGAAGACCCCCCCCACTTCCGGCATTCTCTTTGCCAGATATTCGGCTATTTCGGTCTGAGGGGTGATCGGATAGCAGAAATAATTGTGAGCGCCGGCGTGTATCGCCGCCTCCGCAATCGCCTCGTTACCCTTCATCAGTTTCTTGGCCATGCTAATTTTACCCTTCAAGCTAGCGTTAGCGAGTCGAGAAGCTAACGGTCAGTAATCAAAAAATCTATAAAGCGAGCCTTCTGCCTCCACCTCAATTGCCACGTCGGGGCATGTTATGGCGCAGAGGCGACAGACTATGCAACGCGTAGGTTCCACGACCTGCGCTGGATAATAACCCTTCACGCTTATCTTGTCGGACATGGAAATAATGCCCTGCGGGCAGACGTTCTTGCAGAGCTCGCATCCTTTGCATTTGTCCTTATTGATGTTTACGTTGGACATAAAAATCAGGGGACACACACGGTGTGTGTCCCCTGGAATTCCTAACGTGATTAGAATGTCTTGGCAACCAAAAATTAATTTTAGGGCTATATTTTGAGGGTGGAGAAGTTTCCTGTCTTCTTCCATGGAGGAAGGAGGAGGCGTTTCAGGGGGAGCACAGGAGAGCCGATCTCTTTCGCGTCCATTTTTGCGAGGATACCGTTCATTACCGTCGCAAATTTTATAGGTACGCCGCTCTCTTTAGAGATATTGGTGGCTGTTCGAGCGCCGGTGATTATTGTCTCGGGAGTAGTTTCATCTATTAAATGGGTATTGACTATGAATCCGTTGATGGGAAGCCCGCTCACGCCCGATATTTCCCGCATGATCTTCATTGTCCCCGCCGCGTTGCCGGTGAAGGGTCGGTTGGGGTTCAGCACAAAAAGGACCTCGCATTCGTTCTTTGAAAGATGGTCTGAAAGTGAGGCGAGCCCCTTTGCCCCGACGTCATCTCCCCCAACATCGAGTATCAACCGGTGGCCCTTGCGAATAAGGAGCCCCTTGACCTCCGGGAGTATTATCGGAAGGTCCGCCCATGTGTATTCCCCTTTCGGGTAGATCACCTTTATCCCCTTTTCTTCCATTGGGCTTGCGGCCTCACGGCAACGAAAGTAGGGGTTGACCATGTCCATGTCGACTATCGTCACCTCTTCATCGGGAGCGCCGGCCTTCACCGCCAGCGAGAAATTTACCGAAACCTCGGTCTTTCCGGAGCCGAAGTTGCCGACTATTATGGTGATGGGTTGGAGGGAATGGCTACCGTTCACAAGTGTAAGCGATCTTTTTTCCATATGATGAATGGACGATAGCCAAACCTTGATACTAATGCCAGTACAAAAATTACCGACCACGGTTTAAAAGTAGATGCAAAATCGGCTAAAAAAATGAAAAAAAGGTTGAAAAACGCAACTTTCAGTGTCCATATGGCCGATAATAATATAGAGGGTGGTTGTGCCACTATGCTTAAAAGCAACAAACAATTGATATTACAGGGTATTTTGTTGGCGACCGTTTTTCTGTTTGCCGGTTGTGGCGGAAGTTCGCCAAGTGGAACGCAGCAGGAAGACGGCTCTACGGTCGCACAACAAGGGACAAATGGAGAGACTGAAACTCAGGAAGAAGAAATCGGCGATGTCGGCACAGAAACAACGAACGCAGAACCCTCATGTTCACAAATAGATTTATCATTTCGCGATTGTCCCGCCGACAGATGCAACGGCGAAAAATGGGAGGACTATCCGGATGACGGGCAAGACACATGCTTGGATGGCAGTGTCACGGTTTATTCATGCTCGATATTAAGCTCAACATATAACGCAACCTGCGATCTGGATGACGATGACGATGACGAATTGGATGTAAGCGATAACTGTCCGTCCATCGCCAATCCTGATCAGGCCGATCTGGACGGCGACGGCGTTGGCGATGCGTGCGACAGTTCGAACGAGTATTTAGGCCAATTGTCCGCCGTGTGGGCAAATGAAGGAGGAGACAAGGTAACACAGGATGAATTGCGCGCAGCATCAGACCCGCAGAGCGTTGTAAACAGCGTTTGGGATGGGAGCGGCGTCACTATTTTCGGAGCGAAGAACGAGGTTGTTGGATTTAACCTTGTTTTAGAATCGGCCGATGTTGATGTAAATGACGTGTCTGTCACTTTTAATGCCATGACGGGACCCGGCGGCGCAGAGATCGGTTCGATACCGGCCAGCCAAGAGGGCGTTTTTTCGTGGGTCGATAGGAACATCGAGCTTTTCTATGTTCGTTATCTGCAGATAAAGGGTTTAAGCGCGTTCGGTTACGAGGCTTATTATGATGAAAGGCATGTGCCGAACAAATTGCGAAGACCCTGGACCGGCAACGGTGAAGCCACCGGCACGTGGACCGACAGGCCAAACCACGATAAATATTATCCGGACATACTCGTCCCCATGGAATGGGTGAACACGTTCGACGTTAAAAAAAGTAACAACCAGTCAGTCTGGTGTGACATATATATCCCTAAAACAGCGCTGAGCGGGATTTATCAAGGGGTGATGACCATAAAAGAAGGCGGCGTGACAAAAGGAGAGGTTCCTGTTTCACTCACCGTAAGAAATTTCGCTCTTCCGGACACGCCGTCGGCAAAGACCATGATCTTTTTGGGTTATGGCGATATTAATGAACGTTATTTGGGAGAACGCTGGCCGAACGTAGGACTTGACGACGTTGCATCGGATACAATTCGTGACAGACATTTTTTATTGGCTCATCGTCACAAGATGTCCATTATCGACGCTAATTACAGCGCGGAACCGTGGAGCGACGATGCGCCAAGGAACGAGTGGCTACCGAGGCTTGACGGTTCGCTTTTTTCCAGGGCTAACGGTTATGACGGCCCCGGCGTCGATGTTGGGGATAACGTTTTTTCCATTGGAACATATTCGTCGTGGCAGGGTCCCGATTGGGACAGTGAAGAGGAAATGAGAACGCATTCAGACGCGTGGGTGAACTGGTTCAATAATAACTCTCCGGAGACTGAATATTTCCTTTATTTGATAGACGAAAGCGGCAACCTGCCGCAAATAGAACAGTGGGCAAAATGGATCGAAGACAATCCGGGCCCGGGCGGCGAATTAATGTCCATGGCAACAATTGCGATGCCGGACGCCTTTGCCAGCACCCCTTCGCTTGACATCCCGACATCGACGATCGGAGTTGGGATCACGAGCGCGTGGGAGAACGCCGTTGATGCGTTCAACGCCCAACCCGGCAAACGCGTTTATATGTACAACGGCAAACGTCCGGCCGCCGGCACTCTTGCTACGGAGGACGACGGCGTGGGTTTTCGCGTTACGGCGTGGTCTCAATTCAAGAAGAATATCGACCGCTGGTTCATATGGGAGTCAACATATTACTTTGACCAGCAAGCATGCGGCGACCGTGTCAATCTTTTTGCCTCGGCAAAGACGTTCGGTTGTGACGATCATTTTGACGATGTGCGCGGCCGAACCGGTTTTAACTATACAAATGGCGACGGCGTTCTCTTCTATCCGGGAACGGATACGATATATCCGCAAGATTCATATAATGTGGCGGGGCCGATAGCGAGCCTTCGTTTGAAACTTTGGCGGCGCGGGATACAGGACGTGGATTATCTCACAATGGCGGCGGCAAAGGACCCGACGCGGGTTCAGCAGATAGTTAACGAAATGATACCGAAGGTTTTGTGGGAATATGGTGTCGACAATCCAATCGACCCAACATACGTTCATACCGACATAAGTTGGTCGACTAACCCTGACATTTGGGAGACGGCGCGTGCAGAACTGGCGGATATTATTGAAGCAGAGTAAACTTTTGGGCTCTTCGCGGATTTGAGTTGGCCTTTTGCGGGACAAGATGGCGGGAAGAAGCGATTAGAGTATTTGGCTCTTCGCGGATATGAGTGGGTCATTTGCGGGACAGGGTGACAGGAAGAAGCGGTCAGACATGGGTCATCTGTTAATATATCGAATAAGAAA
>PCWZ01000062.1 GCA_002796305.1 Deltaproteobacteria bacterium CG11_big_fil_rev_8_21_14_0_20_49_13 | reverse complement strand
AGGTGCCCTATGGGCTATGGATTTGTGGAAAAGTCGACATGAACGCTATGGACAGGGCATGGAAAACGGAAAAACTGTTTTCCACTAAAGGCTACATAATGACCCATGATTGCAGTTTGATGCCCGATCCAAAACTGGAAGAACCTCAACATGGAACATATTTGGACCTTGAAATAGGAGGCCGGGCTCTTTTAACGAAGGATCAGCTGGCAACCGCCGACGGATTTTGCGGCGGCTCCGTCACCATCCGTTGTCGCGGCACCTTCGGGGTTCCCGGGGACACTCCCTGTGCCGTTATCGGTGGCCGTCTCACCACCTGCCGGCGGTGCCGCCGGCGGTTCGGTTAGCGGTGTTGCCGGCTTGTCGGGAAGCGGCGGCTTTTCTTCTGTCGGGGTTGTAACGGGATTCTTGGTACAAGCGGTCGTAACATAAGTACAATTAGCGGCACAGCTTAAAACGCCGCCATCAAATCCCTTGGAAGCACACGACGCTCCCGGCAAATCTGTGCCGTCACACTCCTCGCCGAGGACCGTGTGCGCTATATTATCGCCGCAGATAGCCTCAACGGCGCCAATGTCCGGGGAGTTCCCGCGCGGACTACCCAATTGATCCAACGTTCCTCCAGCTGGCGGGGAACCGTGATTAATGGCCATACTGGAGGCCAGAAGCGGAACATGGCTCTTTCCGGGAACATCGCTTGAGATCAACGTTCCAAGTCCTGTTGGTAGGCTTGCGTCATCGAAAAGGTCTCCGGTAAAAGAATCTACGGCACACCCAGTGGTGTCTTCAATGAGATTGTATCCCGATGATAAAAAAGCATTTTTGCAATTAGGTCCATCAACTGACGTATTGCCTGCGATGAGAGAATCTTTGACTACAATATAAACTGGATCAACAGATGCATTTATGAAAATTGCCCCGCCATTTTTCGCGCTATTCTTTGTTAATGTAACATGGGATTGTGTGAAAAAAGAACCGGATTCGGGGCCATCAGATGCCACCATCAACGCGCCACCATTAGAATTGAGGGCAGTATTATTGGCAAATGTGGTGTTCACGATAGCAGTCTTGCCTAGCATGGCATAGATAGCGCCACCGCCATATTCTGCACCGCTCTGCTTAACGGTATTGCTGATAAAGGCGCTATCTATAATGTCGCCATTCGTGTTAAATCCTAAAAAAATGGCTCCGCCCGAGCCTCGCGCACTATTTGCCAAAAATGTGGATCGCACAATTTGGAAGGTGGAACCATCGTTGACGAAAATAGCCCCTCCTGAAAGTTTAGAACTGTTTTCGGTGACAAGACAATCTACAAGAAATAGGTATCCGCCGCTTGTATAGAGAGCGGCGCCATTGATTTTCGTCTCGGCGCCTTTGAGAATAAGATTATGGATAGTTAGAATACCGGCTTGGCTGTTATTAATCAACCGATTCGCGCCCTTTTCGATCTGTGTAAGCGTGGCTCCGTTTCCTTTGATGGTGAGACTATGCTTAATCACTAGGGTTGGGCTAAGCGTGTACGTTTTATCTGCGTCCAGCTCTATCGTGTCAAGCGCAGGTGTTGAATTGGCGGTGGCGACCGCTTGAATGAGTTCCCCTGCAGTATGCGGATAGAACGTTTTCGCATCAACAGTTGCCGAGACGGCACAGGCCGCCAACACCGCCACGAACATCAGAAAATTATTTCTGGCCATTATGTTCTCCCATCACCCGCTAACGAACGGGATTGCCAAATTTATCTGCATCATTTTCGCCTGTAATAAGGACGTCAACATTGCCCGGAAAGCTAAGGGAACCGGTAAGGCTCGGACCGTAGAAGATGGCCGCCGCCCCCGAAGCGAAGATTCCATCCGGCTTATAACCGTAAGACCCTATTATTATATCGTCATTTCCATCTCCGTCGATATCACCGGCGCCGTAGAGTCCAAGACCAAACGCCGACGAATAGTCTGATATCGTATCTGTGATCGAGGCGTCCGTGCATGATGCGGAAAGATCGCAGGTAGAAATGCCGCTTGCCGACCCGGAGAACAGATACATCGTTCCGCTTGCTGCAACGGGAGTAGAAGGATCGTTAATACCGGAAACCACTAGGTCATCAAATCCGTCATTGTTAACATCCTGACCGCCGGAAACTTGCAGGCCCACATAACTGTCTGCGGACGGACCGGTGATGATGGTATCGGCCGCGCTTGCGGCAATATCACCGCTGAAAAGGGCGCTCCCGCCCAAGAAGACATAGACGCGGCCGTTTTTCGTGCCCGAGGGATATTCGTAAGCTCCCACAATTATGTCCGAATAACCGTCACCGTTTATGTCGCCGCCTGATGCATCGATAGAAAAGTAATCGGTGGCATTTTCACCGGTAAAGGTCGCATCGGCGTCGGCGGATGTAAGATTGCCGGTGAGTGTTGATCCGTAGAATAGATATGACCTGCCTTGGTTGGTATTGTAATCCGCAAAACCGATGACCACGTCATCTTTGTGATCTCCGTCAACGTCCCCGACACCAGCCAACCCGTTCATTCCGAAAGCGCGCTGTGTTATAGTGCCCGAGTCTGTGATCGAAAGATCGGCGTCACCTGTGGTCAGGGCGCCCGTGAACGATGCCCCCCCTAAAAAAACCAGGACAATTTCTTCATTAAGCCCCCAATGAATAAACATAAAATCGAAATAACCGTCGCCGTTAATGTCGCCCATACCGGACATTGAATATCCAAGAGCATCTGTTCCAGTGCTGTTTATAGTAGCGTCCGGCGTGCAGGTTGAAAGATCGCAGGTAGCAATGCCGGTTGCAGAACCGTAGAAAATATTAATGTAGCCAGGGCCTGCAGAAAAGTTAGGCATGCCCACGGCTATATCGGCATATCCGTCGCCGTTAACATCTCCCAAGACGGATACTTTTCCTTCAGTTCCATCGTCATCCTGGGCGCCGGTAATAATAGTATCGGCGTCTGCGGCCAGTTTTGACGCTGCAGGTGAAGCGCTACCCAGAAAGACGTAGGCACGGCCCTTCTTCAAACTGCCAAGATAGTTTGCGGCGTTTACCAGCAGGTCGGCGTAACCGTCCCCATTGATATCGTTCTTGACGGCAGAGGTAAACGTGTTGGTCGCGGCAACCGCCTTGGCCGACAGACCGGCGCTTGGCACGAACGCCGCGGGTATCGTGACGGTATACACCGTGCCATATTTCAGGTTGTAGCTTATTGTGTAAGTGACCGAGGTGAAATCTGCCGCCCATCCAAACGTTCCGGCTACCGAGGTGTCGGCCGGATCTTTAAGGCTCGTCCCGCTTTCAAATGCCGTACGGTCGGCCTCTGCAGAGACGGCTCCCGAAAAGGTGAACTTGACGTTGGAACGGAGCGGAATGGGGCTGGCGGTCAGTTCCAGCTCCGTGGCATCAAGGCGGACAAGCTTGATGCTTGAAACAGTGGCCGCGGCGGCGGCGGTGGTAAATGAGGCGGTTGCAGCGTCTATTGACGCGCCAGCCGCGTCAGTCAGGCCGGATACCGTCACGGTATAACTCGTATCCGCGTCAAAGGAATCATGCGCGCAGGTGGCGACAAGCGTGCTACTGTCATACGTCGTTGTGCAAAGGTTCGTATCGCTACCGGCGGCTTTTAAGGTCATTGCGCTGGTCCAATCCGAAGGCGCTGTAATAGCCGCGCTGAATGTGGCCGTAACAGACGCATCCAACGCCACACTTGTTGCGGCATCCGCAGGCGAAAAGGTCACTGTGACAGGGACAGCGGCGGCCGTGAACTGAAAGCTTGCGCCATCAAAAAAAGTTTTGTCCCCATATTCAATGGCTGGGCTCAAGCAGATAGTGTAGTTGGTTCCGGCTGTCAATGCGCTGGATGGCGTAAGGATGGGCCCGGTTGTATAGTATGGCAACTCGAATCTGATAGACGCGGCCAAAGCGTTCGCCGGATCGCAGACCGTTTCATCATACACCTCCTTAGACACGGACGACTTTGGCAGGGCCGAAACATCCGCAAGAACGGTTGGAACGATAAAGAACGTAGAGGAATTTACGGTAGATGCGACAATGCTCTTTGAAAAAATGTATGTGAAAGAGCTGTCAATAGGAACGTCCGTTGACCCCTCTATGCTCGTCACATCCAGGGCCGCCGTTCCGCTATTTCCACTACCACCGCTACATCCCAAAACAACTGTAAACGCCAAAAGCACCGCAAACATTGACCTTTTCATAGATATCCCCCCCACTTTTTTTTGACATTCATTGTTAACCATGACTGACCCTAACCGCGTGAGTTTAATATACAGGTTGATGCGAAATTTTACAATCTAAATTTAGAGATATGAAAAAAGGTCATTGCGAGGAGGCATTGCCGACGAAGAAAAACGCGTGTGACCGATGGTTCCTCAGGCGCGGCTGAATGCATGTGTCAATAAAAGACGGAGTCAAAAGTTGTTACCGGCCGGTCACATAACCACAAGACGTATAACCACAAGACGGAGTCAAGAGTTACAGAAGTGACGGAAATAACCACAAGACGGAGTCAAGAGTTACAGAAGTGACGGAAATAACTACAAGAC
>PCWZ01000061.1 GCA_002796305.1 Deltaproteobacteria bacterium CG11_big_fil_rev_8_21_14_0_20_49_13 | reverse complement strand
TTAAATAACCGAATTACCGAAGCCTGACCCCATTTACCATTTACCGAGGTTTTATCTGAAAACGGCATACCGACACATTACGTTGAAAATGTTGGTGCAACGCCGGACTTTCCTTACGAGATGACCACGAAGGATTATTATGACGGTTACGAATCTTATAGAAAGGCCATAAGTCAGGCCGTTTTGTCACTTATAGAGAACCGCAAATAATCAGAGAACGTTTGGAGTCGGAGGAGGGGAGGGTGTATCTTTCTACCTTGGTCACTTTTAGGCCGGGGGAATTCAAAATGGTCTCTTTATCATCTTTTCCCCTCATTGAAACGATAATTGAGCGCTCGTTTTTGAGATAGGGTCTGCAAAGCTCGGTCAATTTCCCAAGTTCAAATGTTGCGCGCGAGATGACGGCCTCAAATCCACCTAATTTTTCGATGACATCTTTATCTTCAGCCCTTCCATGAACAACGCTTATAGTTTTAAGCCCCAATTCCCTTATCACCGCCTCGCAAAAGAGACACTTTTTTTCTGTCGGTTCAAGTAAAGTTACAGAAAGAAGCGGGTGTGCGATCTTTAAGGGAATTCCGGGGAAGCCGCCGCCGGTTCCGACATCTAAAAGAGAGCGCTTATGTATGAGATATTGAAGCGGGGCCATGGAATCTAGAAAGTGCTTTTCCCATATCTCCTTATGGTCGGTGATAGATGTTAAGTTGTATGCCTTGTTCCACTTTAGAAGAAGTCGTTCATAGATATTGAACTCTTCTTTGTGAGCAATTAAGAGTTGTTCCAAGGTTTTTAGTTCCATAAAAAAGTAGATCCCTCTCCTTACGAGAGGGGGGTCTTATAAGAACTGTTCGGCGAAATATTTGGGAGTTAGGGGTTCGCCGGTGGCCTCTTTTACGAACTCGTCCCATCTTAGCCTGTCACCCGGCGCAAACACCTTGGCCTTCAAATATTCACCCAGCTTTTTGTTGTTAACAAAGGCCTCGTCGCCCTTTATTATATTTTTGTTTATGTAGTGGGTCAGCTGGGAACCGAGGAGCTCGCCTAACAGGTAATTGTGATAGTATACCGGTGAGCTGGAGAGATGGATCTTTGCCGCCCAGTCCGGGGCGAACCTGCCTTCCGGTCTCTTGATGAGCTGATATTTTTCAACCAGGTCCCACCAAAGATCGTTCAGATCCTGATCCGGGTTCGCATATAGGGCGCGTTCAAAATTAGCCATGACCATGACCCAGCGCGAGAATATAAGCATCTTTGCCCTTAACGAGCGTTTCAAATTCGAGGCCATCTTTTCGAACTCGGCCTTTTTCTTTGGGTCTACCGCCGCTGTCAGCCACGCGGCGTTCGTCGTCTGACGGCCAAAGAGCTCGGCAATCCCCTCTGTCGTGAAGGTGTGTGAAGGCTCTCTTAAAAGATAGGGGAGGGCGTTATCGAAATATTTCTCGTAAACGGCGTGTCCAAGCTCGTGCAACATCGTACCGGCCCAGTATTCATCCGGCTTTACGTTCGCAAGGATACGTATGTCTTTATTGCGGTCGATGTTTATGCAGTAGGCGTGTTGTTCCTTACCCTTTTTCTCGTAAAGGTCGCTTCTTTTGAGGATGTCTTCAACCGGCATGCCGATGGACCCATAATAGGCGTTGACCAGTTTTATTATATCCTTGTCCTTAAAATATTTATCGAGATTTAAGTTATAGACCTGCGGGGCTTCCTGGAAGAACGGGTCTTCGTAGTGCCACGGGCGAAGCTCCGAGACCTTTATATTGTAACGCTTTGCGAGCGAGGCGTCTATTTCGCTCTTTACATCCTTATACGGGGCCTTTGTGAGGGAGGCCAGGTCGTCAAGAAGGCTAAAGAGCTCCTTTTCGTCCTGTTCCTGAAGCTCAAGCCTCATGACATAGAAGTTCTTAAAGCCCAAGGCCCGGGCCGCTTCATTTCTCTTTTTGACAAGGGCGATGAGGTCTTTGTTGACGATGTCGCCTATCTGCTTTGACGCCTCCCAAACCTTTTGTCGTTCGGTAAGGTCCACGGACCTTCTCATGATCTCTCTTATCTTGTTGTCCGGAGCTTCTTTGCCGTCTATCTTGGCGCGGTGGGTATTAAACTTTTCTTCGAGAGCAGAACCCATCCTAACAAGAGCTTTGCTTAGTTTCGGATCTATCTGATTTTCTAAGTAGTCAAGATAGAGGAGTCGGAGCTGTCTATCCACCTTGGGGTCATATTCGGGATATCTAGAGAGGGATTTTTTATAGTTATCTTTGAGGTCCCTTATCTCCGCATAATCGAGAGGGTCGCTCATTATCTTTTTAAATTCGATCTCCTTCTCTTCGTAGAGGGTGTAGAACTCCTTTTTGCCGGTGGTGGTGGCGTTCCAGTAGGCCTTGGCATCCTCTTTAAGGACGGGCTCTATCTTTTTAACCGTCCTCTCTATGAAGTCCTTTGCCTGTTTTTCTACGGGACGTCTTATTTCAAGTGCCATAATGGGTGTCACTATCTCTCGCCCGCATATGAAAAGTACTGAGGCGAGCGTTAAGAGGGCGAATATTATAACGGTAAGCGTTTTCTTCATTTGTTCTTTTTGCTGTTGTTGAACATGAAGCAGAGTCCGCCGGTAAATGTCACATCGAAGTCGAACGTGTCCTTCCCGGGCTGGTCGGTATAGTGGGCGTAGTTCATCACATCTACAGTGAACGCCAGCCAGTCGAGTCCCGTGTAGAGCTTGGCGCCGCCGCCTATCACGCCCATCGGTTCGTTGTAATCGTTGATCCGCATCATCCCCGCCCCAAGGGTGAGATAAAAATCGATCTCGACAAGCGACCTTCCCACCCTCATGGCCACGTCATTGGATATCGTTGCCTCGATGTCTCCCAGATAAAGATTGTCATCCTGTAGGATGCCGCCAAAATTGTTACGGCCATCGGTCATAAGATATGCGTAGCCGAAATTGGTGCCGAACGCCCAAGTGCTATCTAAATGATAGTAGGCCTTTGCGCCGGTAATGAAGGTCTGGCCAACGGAACTGCCAAGATAGCTCCCGCCGTATGGTATCAATTCGAAATGAGGGGTGCTGTTTATCCGGAAATCCGGGTTCAAGACATTGGGTATTTCAGTTTCGGCGTGAAGGGCGAGTGGGGCCAAAAGCAAGGTCAAAACGGTAGTGATCAAGACATTTTTGGACATAGGAGACTTCTTAGTATATAAATGGGGCCATGACAATTTTAAAAGATCTAAAGACACCCGTTTTTAACGAGGACGAGGGCGGCACACGTAAACACCGGGGAGAGGCGCGCAATAAAGGGAGGCGAGGTAACGGAGTTTTGAAGCATACTAACCACAACTTGTGGCTTTGAAATTTGGCGGTTGCGGGGGAGCCATGCTAACAAATTTATTTGATCGTTAGATTGATCTCTTTTTTTGCCTTTTCGGCAAGGGCCATTTCTATCACCTCATAGATCTCGTCTTTTAAAAATGGCTTATATAAAAAATAGACCTTGCCGCCGGCCCTCTGAAAATCGAGCTCTTTATAGATCACATCCTTATCCACACGCCCTGTCATGAAGATAAGTATCGTATCGGGGCTTGTCTCTTTCAACTTCTTGCACGCCTCAATGCCATTCATACCGGGCATGACCATGTCAATGAATGCGATATCATATTTCTTTGATCTTATGGTCTTAAGCGCCTCTTCGCCGCTGAGCACGGAATCGACATTGCATCCTTTGTCCTCGAGCTCTCTTTCAAAGGCCGTGCCTATTATCGGTTCATCGTCCACAACCAGTATATTCTCTCCCGACATAATAACCTCCTCTATATGTTGACCGTTGCGGGCATCCTTACACGAAATGTGGTGCCCTTTCCAACCTTGCTCTCGACCAATATCTTTCCCTTATGGTTCATTATTATTGAATGGGCAATGGATAATCCAAGGCCCACGCCTTTGCCAGGCCGCTTTGTGGTAAAGAACGGTTCGAATATCCTAGTTAGGTTCTCTTCGGGTATACCGCATCCGTTATCTTGAAACTCAATTTCAACGAACCGTTCTTCGTTCTCCAGCACGGACCCTGTGGATATTTTGAGAAGGCCGTTTTCCTCCATGGAATCTATGGCGTTGTTCATCAGGGTAACTATCACCTGTTGGGCAAGGGTCTTGTCGCACTTGATAGCGGGCAAATTCTCTTCGAGCTCTTTTTGCAAGGTGATGCCCTTGTCGCTGATTATTTTCTTGCTGAAATCAAGGACCGAGTCGATAATATCGTTACAGACCAACTTCTCCACCTTAGCTGCGGAAGGTGTTGCGAATTCGGTGAGGTTTTTGATGATCCTTGCCATGTATTCGCCGGCCGCCTCGACCTTCTTTAGATCTTCGTGTTCGATACTATCGGGACTGGTGTGTCTGATCCGAGATCTTATAATACCAAGAATGCCTGTCAGCGGGCTGTTAAGCTCATGCGCCACTCCGGCGGAGAGCTCTCCTATTGCCGCCAGTTTCTCGGACTGGACCAGCATATCTTTCGTTTCCCGAAGTTCTTTATATGCACTATCAAATTCATCCGCCCTCTTTCTTTCGGCAGTTACGGTCGCCATAGCCGCGGCGGACCTCTTGGCTAGAGTTTCCGCCTTTTTTGCCGCCGTAATGTCTATAAAAATAATGACCAGACCGTCTATTTTGTTATCGGTGGTGCGATACGGACGGACCGTTACGGAATACCAGCTCTCATCATCGTCCTTTATTTCAAGCGTCTTTGGATGAAGCGATTTGGTAACGTCCAGAAGCGTCTTTTCCAGATTGGGGATGTCCAGACCAAGTCTTATCTTGTTTATTGGCCTGCCGATATCGGACGGGACGATATTGAGGACCTTTTCCACATGGGGAGTTGTCCTGCGGATAACAAAGTCGGCGTCCAGCATTATTATTGGTATATTGATACTGCCAAGAAGATTTACCAGATCGTTGTTCAGGATAGAGACTTCGGCGTTACGGTTCTGCAACTCTTCGTTCGTGGTGTTTAACTCTTCATTTGTGCTTTGAAGCTCCTCTTTTGACGTCTCCAGTTCTTCATTTGTGCTCTGCAGTTCCTCGTTAGAGGTTAATATCTCTTCGTTCGCGGTCTTTACCTCTTCGCTAACGTTCTCCTGCTCTTCTATGACCGTATGAAGATATTCCTTTGTCTCATCAATCTCCTTTTGAAGGGATAGGAGATATCTTTCGTCTTTAACTTTACCGACCGCCGTCCGTTTTTTTGGCTGATAGTGTGGCGCGGCAGGGCTTACGCTCCTGTCGAAAAGGACCAGATAAAGCTCCTCTTTCAGGTTCTTGGCCCTCACGGGGATAACGGTTATATTGACCCCAAAGCGGCCGCCGTTATATTTCACGCTTTCGGCCTCTCTTTTTGCCGGCCGCCTTGTTTCCCTTGCCTTATGAATGACCGAGCGCAATGGGAGCGAAAGCCCTTCCCTTGCAAGCCTAAAGAGATCGAAGCTTGGTTTGCCGGCCGCCGGCTCGAGATAACGGCCGGTACTTCCCCGGAAAGAAAGGACATGCATGTCGCCGTCTATTAACACTCCGCAGGGCGCGTATTCGGAGAGCACGATATTGTCTATCAATCGCTCGATGTCGTTCTCTTCGGTATCCTTTGGATATGTTTTAGCGTCCGTCCCCGATCTCCCCGGCATATAATATCTGGGGGTCTCTTCCGGGCGGAGCCCGAAGGAGAAGCTCTTTTTAACGAAGAGCCCTTGTTTTCTGTTTAGCGGTCTGAAAAGATTTGAATAACTTCCTATCGATTCAGAGTTCCCTAAAAAAAGAAATCCGCCCGGTCTAAGGCCGTAATGAACGTTACGAAAAACTTTCTCCTGCAGGACGGGCTGAAGGTATATGAGCAGATTTCTGCAACTTATAAGGTCCATGTTTGAAAGAGGCGGGTCGCCAAAGATGTTCTGTCTGGAAAAGACGCACATGTCGCGCAACTGCTTGGATATTCTGTAGGAGTCGCCATCCTCTATAAAGAAACGTTTCAGTCGCTCCGGGGAGACGGCGTTTTTTATGGTCTTACTGTAAACACCCCTGCGCGCCTTCTCGATGATTCTTTCGTTTGCATCGGTGGCAAAGATCTGAACGGGGACCGTGCCCGCCTTTTCCCCGAGTAGCTCAAGGATACAAATGCCTATCGAACAGGCCTCTTCTCCCGTAGAACATCCGGAGACCCAGACCCTTACGCACTGACCCATTGGCTTATCTTTGAGGATGGCCGACAGGGCCGTCTTTTTAAGGGCCTCAAAGGCATTTGGGTCACGGAAAAAGCTCGTGACGTTTATCAACAGGGCGTCGTAAAGGCGCTCTACCTCCTTCTCGTCCGCATTCAGACGCTTTATGTAGTCTTTGAGCCGCGAGAGCTTTAAGAGGTCCATTTTGTTCGATATAAGCCTGTTCATGGTGGCAGGTTTATAATCGGTGAAATCAAAACCCTTTACTATGCGAAGCGTTTGAAGGACACCTTCAAAGCCTTTGCGTTCGGTTGTGGCGGGTTTTTTCTCTTTAACTCGCACGGCAGGAGAAATGAGCGGATGTTTTGCTATCAGCGAAAGCTCTTTTGCGATCTTCTTTGGCGGCATCACAAAATCTACGCATCCTGCCGAAACGGCGCTTTGCGGCATTCCGTCGTACTTGGCGCTCTTTTTGTCCTGGGCAAAAGTGATACCCCCTCCGGCCTTTATGGCCTCTGCCCCGAGGGTCCCGTCCGTTGCCGTTCCGGAAAGTATGACCCCGATAGCCCTGCTTCCAAGCTCCTCTGAGAGCGATTTAAAGAAACGATCTATGGGCAAATGCCTTAATCTCGCATTACGGACACTCTTGACCACTAACTTTCCTTTTGAGAGCGTCATGTTCGTTTTGGGAGGTATGACGTAAATATGATCGGCCTCTACCCGCATGCCGTTCCTTGCCTCGACCACCGGCATCTTTGTTTTTTTTGCGAGTAATTCCGACAATATGCTTCTGTGCTCAGGGGAGAGGTGCATTATGAAGACGAACGCCATTCCGGTCTTACTGGATAGATCCTCAAGCAGGTTCTGAAACGCCTCAAGTCCGCCAGCGGAACCGCCAACACAGACAATGGGGAAAGATGTTGTTTTCATATCATTTGGTTTCACTATTTAAGGTTGCCGATCGTCTCTATAAGCTCCGCATCATTATCTATTATCTCACAATCAACCTGCTGGAGACGGAGCGCGCTTTTACCAGGTTCTAACTTTTCGGGGAGATAAGTTCCAAGATATACGAACATCGTGTCTTTCGTGGTGAAGACCTGCTTTTGTTTGAACTTTTCTATGATGGAGTGCACGCCGTCGCTGTAGCGGCCGGCGCAATCGGCTACGGCGTAGCACGAAAGGCCGGTTGAATCAAACACTGTTGTCTTGCCAAGGGCTACAGGTACGCTTATGGATGACCCATCGTTAATCTTTATCTGGTGAAGTCCCGAAGAGATCTCTTTTGTGATGTGGTTGGACGGATTTATCGTGAAGGCCCTGCCGTCTACCGAAACTTTGATCACCTCGATACCGCTATTCACAAGCGTCAGGAAACCCGGGTTTTTCGGGGCGCATGTAGCGAAGGACAATAATGCCGCGAGCAGTATTATGTTTTTCATTTTATCAGCCCTTTCATGATCGTGAGCGTTAGCGAAACAAACCAGCGCATAAAATTTACTGAACCAGATCGCTTCACCGCCTCCGGCGGCTCGCAATGACGGACATTAAGACTTGATGATCTCATTTAGCACCCTTATGAAAGATTTTCTGGCCTCCCTCGCGCAATATTCAAGCTGAGGGAGGTGTATCGCCTTATGCGGTTTTGTTATGACATTAAAGGCAACGCCGAGCGCGCTTGTGGTCCCGTTGTCCGATACCAATCCGTTGGCCGCCGGGAGGTGCATGTCCATAGGGTCAAGGACCGATCTTAAGATGATGTAAGGAGTATTTGCTTCTTTTGCGGCCTTTGCAAGGCCGAACGATTCCATATCGACCGATATTGTCCCGAACTTTGTGCCAAGGTAGGCCTTTTCGTGCGGGGTGACGGCGGCCTTTTCGACCGTAAGGGCCGACCCTTTTTGATATTTTATGGAATTGCCCTTGCAGATTTCCTCTATTTTATCGAGGTAGAAAATTTCGTTGAGAGTGGCGCCGTCCTTTTCACAAACGATAGTGTCAGAGATTATGATATCGGCAAGGGTAAGATTTGGGGTCAATGCGCCGGAGTAACCGCCGTTCACGGCGAATTCGGGGCGGTATTCTTTGAGACAGAAACTTGCGGCGCGAAACATCTTGTCAGGGCCAACGCCTGTGTGGCCAACGACTATCTCTTTTCCAAGGTAACTCCCGCGGCAAAAGATGGCCGGCCTAAGGTTGATGGTCTCGGTCACCTCCATCTCTTTCAGGATGGGCTTGATCTCTTCTTTGAGGGCGGAGAGTATTAGGATCATATTCAAATAACCAATGACCAAATCAAAAATGACAAATGAATGACCAATGGCCAATTGTTTGGAATTGAGTCATTGTGATTTCATTTGACATTTGGATTTAGTAATTTGTCATTGCAGTTAAAGCAGAGTCCACCACGCCATTCGGGCCGTATCTTTCCAGTTGGAGCCCGTTGTGAGCGCGACCGTCGGTTCGAACCCGCAGTGGACCATGCAATTCTTACACCTTGGGTCCTCTTTTGTCTGATATTTGTCCCAGTCTACCTCTTTTATGAAGTCCTCATAATTCTCGAAGTGGGCGTCGGTGATAAGATAGCATGGGGCCTTCCAGCCTTCAATGTTGTAGGTAACGTTCCCCCATGGGGTGCAGTTGTAGTCGCGAAGTCCTGCCAGAAAATCAAGGTAGAGCGGCGTGCTCCAGAGCCTATATTTATTTGCAAAGCCCCTTATCTCGCGGAACTTTTTGCCGATTTCGTCTGCCTTCATGAAGAAATCTTTGTCGGCAACATCGGTATATTCAAATCCCGGAGAGATGAGCATGCCGTCGACCTTGAGCATTGTGAGATGGTCGAAGAGATCCCTTATTTCGGATACGTCGGTCTCGCTGTAGACCGTTGTGTTGGAACAGACGCTAAAGCCCGCCTTCTTTGCCAGCTTGATATTCTCGGATATCTGGCGGAATGTGCCGGGGCGTTTTGTGATGGAGTCGTGCGTCTTTTCCATGCCGTCGATATGGATGTTGATATTGAACATCGGATGCGGCTTGAAGATATCGAGCTTCCAGTCCAAGATGGTACCGTTGGTGCAAAGATAGACTACCCGGCCCCGCTCGAGCGTCTTTTCGACGAGAGGCTTTATTTCTTTATAAAGAAGTGGCTCACCGCCGCAAATGGAGATGACGGGCGCCTTGCAGTCATCTATCGCCTTAAGGCATTTGTCTAAAGAGACCTGTTCTGCAAGGGTCTTTGAATATTCTCTTATTCGTCCGCACCCCTCGCATTTTAGATTGCATGCGTGGAGCGGTTCGAGCATCAAGACAAGCGGAAAACGTTTTACGCCGGTTTTTTTATTCCGCGCGATATGTTTGGCAACGGTTAAAGTTTGTTTAAATGGAAATCTCATATTTAGTATTTGTTAGGAACTGGTACACTGTCTATTAAATTTTTACTGGTTGTCTTTAGCACAAGTGCACGTAACAATTTAATTTCTACCGACTTCGTCGATAAAAATTGAATTGACGTTGCCCTGGCGGAGTAGAGCCTAATGGCCCGCTATACGTCAAGAGATAAAATTCTAGTTGTTTTTAGCAGACATTACGGGTAGTTACTGGCCCAATGAAAAACACGCGCTCGTCTTCACTATTCAATGAGGCAAAAAAGAGCCTTGTGGGCGGGGTGAATTCGCCTGTCAGGGCATTTAGGCATGTCGGCGGAGTGCCACCATTCATTAAAAGGGCGAAAGGCGCCTACGTTTGGGATGAGGACGGTAATAAATATATAGATTATGTGGGGACATGGGGCCCGGCGATACTCGGGCACGCCCAAAAACAGGTTATAAGGGCGATACAACGTGCGGCGGAATATGGCACAAGTTTCGGTGCCCCGTGCGAGCTTGAAATAGAACTTGCAGAGGCCGTCAAAAGAGCCTTTCCTTCGATCGATCTTGTAAGGTTCACGAGCTCCGGGACAGAAGGCATGATGGGCGCAGTTCGCGTTGCGCGTGGTTTTACCGGATGCGATAAGATAATAAAATTCGACGGATGTTATCATGGCCACGCCGATTACCTGCTTGTAAAGGCTGGGAGCGGCGCGCTTACAGGTGGTGCGCCGGACTCAAAGGGCGTGCCGGCCGATTTTGCAAGGCACACGCTCATCGCAAAGTATAACGACCTTGGTTCTGTAGAGGCCCTTGTCGGTTCGAACAAGAATCAGATAGCATGTATCGTGGTTGAGCCGGTTGCGGGGAATATGGGATGCGTGCCTCCGGCTAAAGGGTTTTTGGAAGGACTTCGCTCCATCTGCGACAAGAACCGTATCATTCTGATATTTGATGAAGTGATGACCGGTTTTCGCGTTGCGTTTGGCGGGGCACAGGAGCTCTACAATATAAAGCCAGACCTTACATGCCTTGGAAAGATAATAGGTGGCGGCTTGCCGGTTGGCGCCTACGGCGGGAAAAAAGATGTTATGGAATGTGTAGCCCCTTTGGGACCTGTTTATCAGGCGGGAACGCTCTCGGGGAATCCTCTGGCGATGGCGGCGGGCCTTAAGACGCTGGAGCTTTTGAAAGACAAAAAGGTATATGACCGTCTTGAAAAGACGACCAAGCAACTTACTGACGGACTTGATATGGTGCTTTCCGAAAAGAAGGTCTATCATTTTATTACTAGGGTCGGCTCTATGTGGACCTTATTTTTCACGGAGGGCATTGTTGAAAATCTGGACGATGTGATGAAATGCAACAAAGAGCTCTTCATTAAATATTTTCATGCGATGCTTGAAAGCGGCGTTTATCTTGCGCCGTCGCCGTTTGAAGCGGCCTTTGTCTCGGCGGAACATACGGAGAGAGATGTTGTAAATACAATTGATGCGGTTAGAAGAAGCAAGATGTCGGAAATCGGAAGTCAGAAAATCTGACACCAGACTTCTGATATCTGACTTCGATTCAACATGGTTGAAGATTTCAAAAGGTCCACAATGTACATTTTCGGCCTTTACGGCATGGTAGGTATCCAGCTTGCCATAAGCGTCGTGGTCGGACTTGCGTTCGGTAATTACATTGACGGCAAAATAGGAACCTCCCCGTGGCTTGCTATTACGGGAACGATACTTGGGACGGTCGGCGGGATGTGGAACCTTGTAAAGATACTTAAATGGAATGAAGATAGATCTAAAAATAATAGAAATATATAATATAATCATAGGCTTGGTTGTGTCTGTGGGCGTCTATTTTATATTTGAGGATAAGGCGGTTTCGGCTTCCCTTTTTGCGGGCGTTGTTATAGGAGGTCTTAATTTTTGGGGGCTTTATTTCGTATTTTCACGGCTTCTTGGTTCGGAAAGGGCCCCAAAGGCGTTCTATGGAATTTTGGCCGCCGTCAAATTTGTTCTGTTGATTTTTTTGCTTTGGGCGGCTATTAGGCTCCTCCAATTGAATGTGGTGGCATTGCTTGCAGGGCTTTCGATAGTGATAGCGGTCGTTTTGGTAGCGGCGCTGGCTGGTCAGCGCACTGACTAAAACCAGCGCACTAACATACGAAAATATGCACGAGTTCAATATATTCATCTGGCTTGGTGAAAAAATTAGCTTTCTCTCATGGATAAAAGAGTCAACGATGCACATTGCTACAGCGGCGCTTGTTGCCATTGTTCTGATAGCTCTTAGCTTTATCGCATACTTTAGCCTTAGAGATACAGAGAAGCATATAATCCCGTCGCCAAAATTAACGATCACCGGGCTCTTTGATGCCTCGATCGAAGCGATACTAAAATTAATGGAAGGTGTGATGGGGGAGCGGGCCATCAGGTATCTTCCTCTTATCGGCACCGTCTTTATTTACATATTTGTGTGCAATCTCATGAGCGTCATGCCCTTTGTTGCGCCGCCTACTGACAATATAAATACCAACGTTCCGTGTGCCGTTGTGGTCTTCCTTTATTATAACTATATGGGCATAAAGGAGCATGGATTCAGGAAATATATCGGTCATTTTACCGGGCCGATCATCTGGCTTGCGCCGCTTCTCTTCGTTATCGAGATAATAAGCCATATTGTGAGGCCTATTTCGCTTTCTGTCCGTCTTTTTGGCAATGAGGTGGGCGACCATGTGGTAAACGGAATATTTGCACATCTGGTGCCCGTTGGGATACCGGTCGTATTTCTGTTCCTTGCTTTATTTGTTGCATTTATACAGGCTTTTGTGTTTTCTCTCCTCTCCACGGTTTACATAGCCTTGGCGACGGAGCACGGGGAACACTAAAAAAACAGGAGATGATATGAAGAAATTCATGGTAAGGGCAGTTTCGGCATTTTTAACGTTTGGGTTCGCCTCGGTGGCATTTGCCGAGGAGGCGGCCGCAAAGGCGGCCGGCGGCAATACTGCAACGGCAGGGCTTGCGATAGCCTCCGGTATTGGCATTGGGATAGCCGCTTTTGGCGGAGCTTTGGGACAGGGTAAGGCCGCCGCGGCAACACTCGAAGGTATTGCACGCAATCCCGGGGCCGCAAATAAGCTTCTAACCCCCATGATCATTGCACTTGCCTTGATCGAATCTCTCGTTATATACGCCCTCGTCATCGCGTTCCTTCTGCAAGGGAAGATCTAGATACCGTGAACCGTTACAGCTTATGGCTCACGATTTACAGTGTTTCGCGCCCGTAGCTCAGCGGATTAGAGTATCTGACTACGGATCAGAGGGTCGCAGGTTCCGACCGAGCCCGGGGACCCGCGAAGCGGGTGGGCGAGGAAGTCCCGTAGCCGAATGGCGGAGGGAGAATCCGGATGTATTTGAAAATTTGCTATAGTGAGAGGAGAATGCGCCCGTAGCTCAGCGGATTAGAGTATCTGACTACGGATCAGAGGGTCGCAGGTTCGAATCCTGCCGGGCGCGCAAAAAATTTGGCGCAGACAAATTTTCCCCGAAGAACGAAAAACATCAACGAATTACGGATGTTCTGTAGTTTTTCGTGAGTTCGAATGCGCCAAATTTCGTTCACGTTCTTCGTAATTCGTTCTCCGGGAAGAAAAAACTCACGAACCATCAGTTTGATGATATGATGCTCTATAAGTTTTACTTATAAACACTGAGGATTATTTATGTCAGGGACACCACCTGTAGGGCAGCGAAAACCAGCAATCCCAATAATCAAGAAAGGAGATCCTGATGACCCTCGTCGACTTGAGAATACGGGAGATGATGAGACACCTGTATCTCCTCCTGATACATCCCGATTATCTTCTGGCTGGAACCAACCATGTTTTCGTACGGGAGTACCGATAGCAAAACAACCTGTTCAATTTAAGATCCTAATTTTCGAAAGAACTCAAATAATTCTACAGAAGCCCGGTGAAACAAGTGAGAATCTTCACGAAAGATTAAGAGACCAAGCTACAAATAGCATGTCTGCTACGAGAGAACCAACACGTATAATCACGCCGTCATGGCTGACTGTAGATGCCAGTAAAATATTAAAGATCAAAGATGCAGTTCTCATTTCAACATCAACCTGTGTTCATGAATTTCCTGCACGAATTTTTGTTGGCATAAGAAAAGAAGGATTTCAGGAAACATTAAAAGATGGGCGTCACCAATACTCCTTATATGATCTGGGGAGAGAATTAACATCAGAAGAAAAGAATGCCCTTTACGACGCGATGAGGGCTGATTAAACAGCAACCGCCAACTCAGCACACGCGGTTCTAAAAGCGTCCAGTTGGGCGCGCATTGTTTCAAACTATGAGTTTATTGGCTTCCCAAAGCTGGCCCGGCAGGAGTTAGAACTGTAAGCTCAGACCTCTTCAAGGAAGAGGGGGTTTTTCTTTTGATTGTTTTAGATCTTTGTCCCACTCGAGAAGGGTTTTAAAGACCTCAACAACTTGCTGAAATTCCTCCTCGGTCAAAACTAGCTCCCCATTTTGGCAAACTCTGTTTTTTGAATTGCTTTTGTTTGGATCTTTCATTTTTTACCCTTTCTTGTATAAGGTTTTGGGTTTTATAAGGATGCAATCTTCACATGAAATTTAGCAAAGAACATATCATTCACGAAATCAAACGTACTGCCGGAGAAAATGGCGGTAAGCCACTTGGTAAAGGTCTCTTTTGGAAACAAACAGGCATTCGTGAGTCGGATTGGCTGGGGAAATATTGGGTAAGATGGAGTGCGGCTGTTAGTGAAGCTGGGTACAAGCCCAATCAGTTTAATCAACGATATGAAGACAAATTTGTAATTGAACAGCTAGCCTTTTTTATTAAAGAAATTGGTCACTGGCCGATATATGCTGAATTTTGTATGAAAGGTCGAACTCTGAAAACTTTTCCAGAGTATCAGAGTTTTCGTAAAAAGGGAAGCAAGGAAGAGCGAGCACTAAAAGTAATAGAGCATTGCCAAAAGCATTCCGGCTTCGACGATGTGATCAAAATTTGTGAATCAATCTCTGCATCATTTGATGAAAAGGATCAAGCACCTATAGGAGAGATAAAAGAGGAAGTCCTAGGGTACGTATACATGACGAAGGTGAGTTTGAAAAACGCCACCAGCTACAAGATTGGATTTAGCACTTCACCCTACAAGAGAATTTCACAATTGAACACAAGGTCGCCTGTAGAAGAAGTTCTGATACACGAAATTGAGACGAATGATCCCTCCCGAAGTGAGCAGTATTGGCATAAAAAGCATTCGGATAAGCGGCAGCCGAGAACCGAGTATTTTAATCTTCGGAGCACCGATATCCAACTGTTCAAGAAATACAAATCCATGATGTGGCGATTAATTTTTACGCCACCAAACTAATATGGAAACAAAAATCGCGATCTTCAAAGGCAATAAGATTCGGAAAACCCTTCATGAGAACGAGTGGTGGTTTTCGGTCATCGATGTTGTGAGCGTGCTGACGGACAGCACGAACCCCCGGGATTATTGGTTTAAAATGAAACAGAGGGTTAAATCCGATGACGGGATTCAACTGTCGACACTTTGTCGACAGTTGAAATTGGAAGCTCCCGACGGAAAAATGCGCGAAACAGACTGCGCTAATACCGAGGGTATTTTCCGGATTATTCAATCCGTCCCTTCACCCAGGGCTGAACCATTCAAACGATGGCTGGCCAAAGTTGGTTACGAACGAGTGCAAGAAATTGAAAATCCTGAATTGGCTACCAAGCGCACGCGAATGCTCTACAAGCTCAAGGGCTATCCCGAAGATTGGATCGGGAAGCGCATGCGTGGCATCGCCATCCGTGAAGAATTGACAGACGAATGGCAAAAACGCGGTGCACAAGAACAAAAAGACTACGAGATTCTGACAGCAGAAGTTTCAAAAGCCACCTTTGGTGTTACTCCCTCTGAGTATAAAAATCTCAAAGGCCTCAAGCGGGAAAACCTGCGTGACCACATGGACGATTTTGAACTCATTTTTACCATGCTGGGCGAACGTTCAACGACGGAAATTCACAAAAATGAAGATTCCAAAGGTCTGGTAAAACTTAAAAGTGATGCCAAAGCTGGTGGCGAAATTGCGGGTGGTGCTCGTAGAGAATTAGAAAAGCGATTGGGACGATCTGTGGTTTCAAAATCGAATTTTTTACCAAATAAGAAGATTCAAAAAGCTTTAAATGGGAAATAAATTTTAGGCCATCAGGAGCGTCATCTCGGCGCAAGCAGTTCTAAAATCGTCCAGTTGGGTGCGCCATTTATAGGGGTGGCGAACCTCATCAGACGAGTGAGGTTCACTCTCCCGGCCGCTTCGTAAAAAACGGAGCGGCCTTCTTTTTTTGCGGTCATCTTCACCTGCTCGGGGAAAAGCCCCTTGAAGTAGGCGTTGGCCTGCACCACGTCTTTCGTCAAAATCTCGTCCAGATTGATCAGCATCGGCTTTACAGCATAAGGGGTCAGCAAGGGGGTGTTCGGCTCCCGGGCCTTGAGGTTCTGAAGCTGGGCCTCCAGCATTTTCTTGCGCTGTTCATGACGGGCTATCGAAACCGATACGCTTTCGGAAGCGTTGCCCTGAACGATATACTCCACAAGATTATCCAGGGCCTTCTGCACCTTGCCGGGTTCCTGCAACATCTCCCTGAGCGGACCCTCTTCAGCTGGCCGATCGTATCCGGCCTCCTGGGCGAACTGGTTCTGGTCGATGATCCCCTGATCATGGAGGATCTTCAGATTGGCCAGCCTGGTCGCGTAGGTGGTCTCGTCGCGCTGTGCCGAGAGAGACTTCGACGGTTCGAATTCGATCCAGAGACTTTGGTAATCGATTCCGCGAAGGCTCAGGTGGAGTTTGTAGCCGTATTCCAGAACCGATCGAACGGTGCGCTGGTAGTTCGTGATGATGGAGAGCATCTTCTCGTACACGACGCCGGCGTAGGTCTCGGTGGTCGAATAGGTTCTGCCGTGCAACGCGGGATCCGCCTTGAGTCCGGAGAATACCTGCTGCTCGTTCATCTCGAAGAGATCCTTCGCACCGGCGGCGTCACCCGTGATTGAGTGATGCTCCACTGTGAAGGAATCCATGAGGCCAACCGCGATGCCGTCCCGATAATTGTGTTTGAGGTGCTGGGCCTGTTGATCCAGGAATTGCTGGCAACGCGCGATGTACTCTTCGGTCTTTTCGCCAGGCGACTGCTTCGGGGCGCGGATCAGAAAATTCACGAAACCGAGAATACCCATTTTTTTCGCGATGAAACGCAGGTTCTTGACGATGTCCCGTTGGATCGTGATTGACTCAAGGGCCGAGAGTATCGGCGGCACGGCATAAGGCGAATTATCGAGCGTCTGCATCGCGCAATACTGGTATGTCGCTGTATTCAGCGCGATGAGCCCCTGGTCGCCCTGGGTCAGGTCGCAGGTTTTCTGATGCGGGGCGTATTCTCCGGAGGCCGGATCATAAAGGAAGCGGATCTCCTTGAGAGGCACGAACACCATCTTGTCGATACCCGTCAGGTCCTCGCTCACGACCCACTCGATACTGATGGCTCCGCCGCGGCCGATCTGGGCCAATGCCGAGTTCACGAACCCGTCGATCCCTCCGAAACGCCCGAAGACCGTCATGTTGAAACGGTTCAATTCCTCGATCGCGGCATCCCTGACCTGTTCGCTATCGCTTTCGACCATCACCTTGTGTCCGGTGTTTCCCAGTTGCACGATATTGTCGATCATCTGGGCCACGTCGGGATTGACGAGGCTCAAATTCTGCATCGCTTCCAGATATTCCAGTGGATAGGCCGCACCGACCGAGCGCATCTCGGAAATCAGATCCCGCAGAAGCTCGCCGAAGCCGACGGTATCGACCGATACGCGGCCGACAGGGAGGACTTTTGGATCAATTTCCTCGGGGGATGGGTGCGCCGCCAGACCGGTAGTCCTTTTTTTGCGCGGAAAATAGACTCGGCCGTTCACGACCATACGTTCCTTGATGAATGTCGGTTTCATGCCGGTGATTACGTTAACAGGGATAACCTTCGATTTTTTCAGATCGGAAAAGACGGTCGATTCGGATCTGATGAATTGAGTGAAATTCAAAAAGTGAATTTCCCGTCATTTTTCGTTGGCTTCCTTGAACCGATAGAAGATAGTCTGTATTATACAATTCTATTGATCTTTAGAATAACATAAGAGATAAGTGAGGATATGTCAGCCTCTAAAAAAATCGATAGGCCGTTCGGAGTTGCGGCGTTGTATGAGCATCATGCGGACATGTGCAAAGTGTTCTCACACCCGGTGCGTCTCATGATTTTGAACATTCTTCGGGAATCCGAGAAAAATGTTGCCGAGATCGCGGGGGCGTTGGAGATTCCCCTCGGAACAGTTTCTCCTCATCTCCTCATGATGAAACGTCGCAGGGTGTTATGTTCCCGTCGAGAAGGGACGCAGATCTTTTATCGTCTTGCACATCCGAGGATTCTTGACGCCTTTGACCTGATCCAGAAAATTCTTTGTGAAAGGCTGATTGAAGAAGGTTCGCTTGCGAGCCATGCCAAGATAAAACGATAACCAAGGAGGTTCGAAATGAAATTTGGGATCATTATTTATTCTGACGATCCGGAAACCGTGTGGAACGCGTTTCGGCTTGGGAATTTCGCCCTGAAAAACGGCGATCAGGTAAAGATTTTTTTGCTGGCGAAGGGAGTCGAATGTGAATCGCTTGATACCGAAAAATTCAAGATATCCGATCAGATGAAATCGCTGGTTGATTCCGGCGGCCATATTCTCGCCTGTGGGACCTGCTTAAAAATTCGTCAGTCGGAAGGAACCGAACTTTGTCCGCTCTCCACCATGCAGGATCTCTATGATCTCATCAAGGAGTCGGACAAGGTAGTGAGTTTCTGAGGACCATTCCATGAAAACTCGTGAAAGTGGCATGCCGGAAGAAAATATGTGGGACGGCTTTTTCAATCCGCCGATCATTATTGAGCGGCTTGGAATCGGTCCCGAAACAGGCGCTGTGGTAGAATTCGGGTGCGGCTATGGCACGTTTTCACTTCCCGTCGCGCGCCTTGTGCGCGGCCCCGTGTATGCCTTCGACGTCGAACCGGAGATGGTAAAAATGGTTCGAGAAAAAGCCCGGCAACAAGAAATAGGCAACATCGTGTGCAGTGTTCGGGACTTTGTCACCCAAGGCACAGGATTGCCTGATGCGGCAGCGGATTACGTGATGATGTTCAATATTCTTCATGCGGAACAGCCGCACATTTTGCTGCGTGAAGCTCGCCGCGTATTACAACCAAATGGCCGTTTGGGGATCATGCATTGGAACTATGATCCATCAACACCACGAGGTCCCTCAATGTCAATTCGTCCACGTCCTGAACAGTGTCGTGCTTGGGCAGAAGATGCGGGTTTTATACTCTTAGCTCCGGGTATTACAAGCCTGCCGCCATATCACTACGGGATGATAATGGATTGCACTGCCATTCCCCCCAATCCGTCTCAACGTGCGTAAACCAAATCTTTCTGCTGTAAAATACAGCCACTATACGCGAGGTGACGGGGTCGGGTTTCGACGCTTATCGACTTGCTATGTTTCGCGTATACCGGTTGAGTTACGGCATAGCCGCTTTTTTTCCGGATATCCTCTTCACTCAATTGGGCACGATGCAAAATGATCACTGCAGGGACTGCTGTAGATTTGCGGAAACCGATAGGCACGGTCATGTGCAACTTGGCCGGCATGGCATCGCTGATGTCGTAAATGCTGAGAGCCGTTTCGTGTGAATACACACCATCGGAAATTTCATTCCTGTTTCTGGACCACAAGGACCACAAGACCATCTCCCCCTCATGGGTATGTGGAAAATTCGCAAGGCGATAAATACTGCGATACTCGCGGATCCAGTGCCCCTGCCTGACGTGATAGGCATGGTTCTTCGACAAATATCCCGCGCCAATGGCCTGTTTGGATGTAAAATAGCCAAGCTGGCTTTCAGCGATCTGATAAAGTTTATTTTCAGGAGTCTTATTCATGGCATAATATCCTTAAATTATAGGGATATTATGCACTATTTCAGTCACAAGTCAACACGATTACCTTAATAATTGCGGCAATCATGTTTTAAGTCTTACAGCCTGAAACCCGATCCAGGTACTCCAAGGCGATCTGGGGGTCCTCTTTCAGGGCTTTGAAGACCGTCTGACGGGCCAAAAGTTGGGGGCGTTGTTTGAGGATTTCACGGCGATCTTTGAAGGCAGGGTCGGCTTTCAGATACTCCTGAAAGACCTGCAGGGTGACCCCAGCGAAGCAACAGGCCTCGGCGTCGCTGCAGCCAAGCGAAAAGGCGTCCTCAAGTCGGCGAAGGCAATCCTCGCTCAACGTGCCGATCTTCGGCGCTTCGGGTTTGGGGTCATTTCTTTTCGGCATGAACACGCTCCGCTTTCTTTCCCGTGTAGTTTTCCCAGCGGGTGACGATGACATCGCAATAAATCGGATCCAGTTCTACAAGCCGCGCCCTGCGGCCGGTCTTCTCGCAGGCGATCAGGGCGGAGCCAGAGCCGCCGAATAGATCCAGCACGATCCAGAAAGGCTTTCAGCAATCCTTCGTCCGTGCTGTCGCCGCAGTAAAGGCGATGGCTTCCCAGAACCCACGTATCACCCAGCTCGGTGATCGCTTTTTCGGGCGGTTCGGGGATGGCGTCGTCTTCGGCATCAGTCAGGATCGTCTGCCTGTCATAATCGATCAGGTCTTTGAGTTCGTCATAATCGAAGCCGGTCAGCTCAATCGGGAATTCCACCGTGTCGATATCGATGATCACGTCGCGCAGCATTTCGAGATCCCAGTCGCCGTGGATCCGGTTCAATGCCAGGTTGAGGGCTTTCTCCTTGGAGATGGGAATATCCACGACGACGACCTGCGTGCTCTGGATGCCGAGGGATTGAAGCACCTTGTAGCGCTGATGCCCGCCGACGATATTACCGGTCTGACGGTTCCAGATGATCGGCTCGACCAGCGAGAATTCCGTGATGGAATTCTTGAGCCGCTCCACCTGCTTGTCGGTGATCTGCCTCGGATTGTATGGGGCGGCGTTCAATTCCGACATCTGCTTTCTTTCGAGAATCAGATCCGTGTTCAAATCAACATTCATGGTTGGCCTCTTTTATGATCGCCTTTCCGATGACCTCGACGAGCTGCGGAACGACCGCGTTTCCCAGGCAGGTAAGACGGTGAATCCGGTTGGAAATCCCATCAGCCACTCCACAAATCCTGGGTGCGGATACAGGCCATCCGTCGGCCCATTGCGCAGCACCTCCCGCAGATTCCCGCGACACTTCGGCGAGCCTTTGAACCTCTCGGTAGAAACCCCCTTGGCATCCGAAACGATCGGCGTCGGGTACCATTCTCTTGGTCGCGAAGATCCAGATCCGTTCCCGCTTATGGGGAGCGCCCACGGCCGACGCCGGTAAGCATTCCCACTCGACATCGTACCCGAGCGCGGCCAGCTCCCCGAGAACGCGTCCGAAGTACCGTCCAGATTCAGTTGAAAGGATCCCTGGGACGTTTTCAGCCAGCACCCATCGGGGCTCAAGCTCGCGAATAATTCGGGCGAATTCTCCCCAAAGGTCCCGCTCGTCGTTGGAGCCTTTGCGCATTCCGGCGAAGCTGTGGGGTTGGCACGGGAAGCCGCCGCAGATGAGATCGACGGGCACGAGGTTATGTCGGCCGCAATCTCTGACATCCCGGTGGCGGGTGACATGTGGCCAGTGTCTTTCGAGAATTCCGTTTGCATAGTCATTGATCTCCACCTGCCACAGGCATTTCATACCCGCTCTTTCCAGCCCCAGATCGAAACCG
>PCWZ01000060.1:1438-28160 GCA_002796305.1 Deltaproteobacteria bacterium CG11_big_fil_rev_8_21_14_0_20_49_13 | reverse complement strand
ATTATCCGGCCGTTAAATTCTTCCAGCAGGGTATCTATTGCCTTATTTAATTCCGACAACGAATAAAACATCCTGTTTCGCAATCGAAACAATATCCAGCGCCTTGCCAGCTTTACGCCGTTTTCCGCCTTTGATTTATCTTTCGGCCGATATGGCCGCTCTGGAAAGATCACGGTCCCGTGTAGAGCCTTAGAACTTCCTTTATCTTTCTCATACTGAGCCTCTCTTGTGCCACATATTCCTCCTTTGTTTTGGAGGCTTTTATGGCCTTTTCTGCAACAATTTGCTCAGTATGAGTTTATTCCGACTAAATCAAAATACCTGCCGCCGGGTAGCGGAATACCCTGCCGGCATGCTCCGGAATAGGGTGCCGGCATCCAGCGGAATCACCTGCCGGCATGCAACGGATTTTGCACAATCTGTATTCTGCTCTTATTTTTGCCGATATTGAAGGTGATATAAGCTTGTTTTAAATAGACTCCCTAATTGTCGTCAAAAATTTGACAACTTAAGGAGGTTGTTAATTTTCTATGTAATTTTCGCAAAATCGGAAATTTCGGGCGGCCAAATGCACGAGATCCCCGTTTTTATCGGGATGACGGGCCGGATTATCCATCAAATCAACAGTCTCTTAAAGGGCTGAAAAACGTGGACGCGTATGGTACATGGCCCGGGGATGTTAATACAGAAGCGACAGTGTCAATCTTCCGCCGTAGGATATTTCCGCTTTTGAGTACGGGATGGCCTGTACAAGCGTGCCCAGGGTCTGCCCATTTACGCTTATATTGTAGGCGGCGCCAGGGAAGAGGAATCCGCCTTCGAGAGATGTGTAAAGATGGTCGAAGAACTCCGCCTCTACCTTGGCATCCACTTCAAAGCCGTACCACTTGTGTGAATTTGAAAGTATCGGGAGCGGGGCATTTTCAAGGATGCTTTGGAAATTCAGTTCGACAGGATTCTTGTCGGCCCATGCGGTGAGGACCGTTCCGCCTATTGCAAAGTCGTTACATTCCTTGATGGCGCTTTTTATATCGAAATGATGTTTGTAACCCGTCGCCACATAGATGGCGTTGTTTATATTGTTGCCAGTAATAGGAACGCCGCCCGTTAGTTTACTTGTGTTGGTGCCGCAGCCGGGGTTCGTGGCAGGGCATCCGTAAAGGGAGGGAGACGTCCCCATCGGTTCGTGAAACATCAAAAGACCTATCTGATAATCGGGTCTGAATCCGTACTGGGTTATCCTTTGTGAAAGAGGACTTGCGTCGCCCTCGGCAAAGCCGGTCTTCAGGTTCCATTCACCGCCCCACTTGTACGCTCCGCTGGCCTCAAAGGCCGCCATGAAGACCTGAATGTCCTGCTTGGTAGGCATCTCAATTATGCCGCCCGCGATACCGCCCTGGGTAGGAGATATTCCGCTGTAAGAAGAGAACGGGACTGCATCTAGTGCAAGGCCGGTCGATATCTTACCACCCAAATAGACCCCCTCGAACCTGAAATCGTATTCGTTATAGGAATATTTGGCGTAGAGATCGGCAAAATATACGAATGTCTTTCCGTCGAGGCCCGCAGGGACAGATGTACCAAGGGCGTTGGTAGCCTCTCCGACATATCCGTTTCCGCCGCTCCTGCGCCTTATGCCCCCAAATAGGCCTACTTCTGCTTCCGGCCTTTGGTAAAGGACGAACCCCGCATATTGCTGGGTGCCTTTGCCGTTAGCGGCGATGCCTTCGGTAAAATTTTCGATCCTCGGATCATACTGCGCCTCGAACGCTATATCCCAAAGAATACCGCCCGAAATGGATGCGTCGTCATCAAGTTCGGAGCCGGTTATGAACATAACTCTATCCGCGCTGTCGCCGAAATCTCCCTGAAGTTCGTTGCCGTCGTTCTGGAATATCCCAAGTCCCCACTGAGATGGCTGTCGGCCTATGCGTAACTGTCCGACAGGAGTTAAAACGTCCATCCATGCGCGCCTGAAATTGATCGTCTTGTTCGTTCCAGCATCGCCGCCAGTCATCGATACGGATGCCGCGCCCGCAGGCATCGTAATGGTGCCGACGACCGGGTTGGTCAACTGAAGTTGCTCGGTATTTCGGGTCCCAAAGAGCAGGTTATCGAAGACGTCGAACTCGGCAAAGAGCGAGAGATAATCGTTGAACTTGACCATTGGCTGAACGCGGAGCCTCATTTGATTAAAGGCCACAAGTCCGAACCGGTGGTTCGGGTACTTGCTCTGCAGGTCAAGGTTCTGGTAGGCGTTGCCTCTAGTCCTGTAATATCCGTGCGCGGCAAAATCTATGGCCTGCGCTGTCTGTGAAAGGAAAAGGGCAAAGGCGACAAAAGAAAGAAAAAAGATTCTTATACTACTGAAAGGGCTCCCCATGAGTGAGGAAAACCCTACACAAATTTGCAAGTTACGTCAAAACAAATTACGTCAAAGCAAAAAGGGCCCCGTGTCTTCCACGGAGCCCTTTGATTACTGATAACTGATTACTTTTTTTAATATCCCATTCCGCCCATTCCACCCATTCCGCCCATTCCGCCGTGCGGCATGGCAGGTGAGGCCGAATCATCTTTGGGTTTGTCGGCGATCATTGCCTCGGTCGTGATCATGAGACCGGAGACCGATGATGCGTTCTGGATGGCGATGCGAACGACCTTTGTGGGGTCGATGATGCCGGCGGCCAGAAGGTCTTCGTACTTATCCTGTGCGGCATTGTAACCGTACGTGCCCTTGTTCTCCTTGATCTTGTTGACGACGATAGCGCCTTCTACTCCGGCGTTCTCGGCTATCATTCTGCAAGGTTCTTCGAGCGAACGTTTGACTATATTAACACCCCACTGCTCGTCGACAGACACCTTAAGAGCATCGAGTGATGGAAGGGCTCTGATTAGAGCTACTCCGCCGCCCGGTACGATACCTTCTTCGACCGCAGCGCGGGTTGCGTGCAACGCATCTTCAACGCGGGCCTTCTTTTCTTTCATCTCTGTCTCGGTCGCTGCGCCTACGTTGATAACTGCGACGCCGCCTACGAGCTTGGCAAGGCGCTCCTGAAGCTTTTCCTTGTCGTAATCAGAGGTTGTCTCTTCTATCTGGGCGCGGATCTGTTTCACGCGGCCCTCAATGGCGCTCTTTGTGCCTGCGCCGTCGACTATCGTTGTGTTGTCCTTGTCTATCGACACTCTCTTCGCGCGGCCGAGCTCTTCGGGCTTGATGTCCTCGAGCTTTCTTCCGAGCTCTTCGGCTATAAGCTGTCCGCCGGTGAGAATTGCGATATCTTCGAGCATTGCCTTACGCCTGTCGCCAAAGCCCGGGGCCTTGACCGCGCATACCTGAAGCGTTCCACGAAGCTTGTTGACAACGAGTGTCGCCAACGCTTCGCCTTCAACATCTTCAGAGATGATGAGCAAGGGCTTGCCCATGCGTGCGATTGATTCGAGCAAGGGTAAGAGGTCCTTCATGTTAGAGATCTTCTTCTCGTTGATGAGGATATATGGGTCTTCGATCGCGCAGGTCATCCTTTCGGGATCTGTCACGAAGTAGGGGGAGAGGTAGCCGCGGTCGAATTGCATACCTTCTACCACTTCAAGGTTCGTATCCATCGATTTTGCTTCTTCGACGGTGATAACGCCTTCTTTTCCCACCTTTTCCATTGCTTCGGCAATGATGTTGCCAATCGTCTCGTCTCCGTTGGCGGAGATCGTTCCTACCTGAGCTATCTCTTTTTTATCCTTTGTGGGCTTTGACTGTTTCTTGAGGTCGGAAATGACCGCTTCGACGGCCTTTTCGATCCCGCGCTTCAGCGCCATCGGGTTGTGGCCTGCGGATACCAGCTTCACGCCTTCGCGATAGATGGCCTGTGCGAGGACCGTTGCCGTTGTTGTGCCGTCGCCTGCTATGTCAG
The DNA here is from genome assembly GCA_002796305.1 of Deltaproteobacteria bacterium CG11_big_fil_rev_8_21_14_0_20_49_13. Lineage (NCBI taxonomy): Bacteria > Deltaproteobacteria > Deltaproteobacteria bacterium CG11_big_fil_rev_8_21_14_0_20_49_13. The sequence goes on along the minus strand of PCWZ01000060.1, from coordinate 24,255 downwards.
AGGTCTTGCTTGCGACCTCCTTGACCATCTGTGCGCCCATGTTCTGGAATTTATCTTCAAGCTCAACATCCTTTGCAACTGTAACGCCATCCTTTGTGATGGTGGGTGAGCCGAAAGATTTTTCGAGAACAACGTTCCTGCCCTTGGGGCCCAATGTTACCTTGACCACGTTGGCAAGGACATCGACGCCCTGAAGGATCTTTTCTCTTGCTTCCTGTTCGAATACTAATTGTTTAGCCATATTGTCTCCAATTGTTATGTCATCCCCGCGAAGGCGGGGACATGGTCTGTTCACCGGATTCCTGCTTTTGCAGGAACGACAAGTTTTATCTATTTCGTTATAATGCCTAATACATCTTCTTCTCGGATGATGACATATTCCTCACCATCGAGTTTTATGTCGTTGCCGGAATATTTTCCGAAAAGTACGCGATCGCCTGTCTTTACTTCAAGGGCGACCCTTTTGCCTTCTTCCAGGATCTTGCCGTTGCCAACTGCTATTACTTCTGCTTCCTGCGGTTTTTCCTTGGCTGAATCGGGGATGATGATCCCGCCAGAGGTCTTCTCTTCACCTAAGATCCTTTTTACAAGGACCCTGTCGTGGAGAGGTCTGAATTTTGCTGACATAAGTTATCCTCCTTTAGCTACATATCATGACGTTAGCACTCTCACCATGAGAGTGCTAACCATGTGACGGGTATATAACGGCCTCGGGGCTCAAGTCAAGGGGGGAATGATAAAAAATGATTATACGGCTAATATTTTGACCTTAAAATTGAGAGAATTTCTAACCACACAATATTGTTCGGCTTTTTCGTAGAGGCCTTGAAGCTTTGTCCTGTCAGATTTGTTCAAAAGTTGAACATTTGGTCTTATTGTTATCGAAGTTATAGCTGAGTGCTTTCCATCGGGTGTCGTAATTTCACCCTCCGTCTCCGATTCAAATGCCCTTATCCCAACATGCGCCCTTTCTGCAATGGACAAGAACGTGACCATAAAACAGGTCTCCACAGCAGATACAAGCATATGAACCGGTGACCATGCGCCCTTATACTCGTCTAACGCCCCTTTTGTGGTGACGTCTATATCTTTTACACTCTCAAATCCTGTATTACAGAGAAGGCCTTGTTTCCAATTGGCCCGTGTTTTCAGACTTGCCATCTAGTATTCTCCTTGCGGATTGTCCGCAGTTGCTTCCTATTGCTATCTCTTCGGGGACCCCGATGCTTATTATGGTCTCGAAGCCGTAGGCCTCAAGGGTATTTGCCAAACGGTCGGCGCCGTTCGGTTCTTCATGAGAGATCACCGAGTCAAAATTATTTGCCGTTGCGAGGTCTGTAGGGTTAACCGGCGTTATCTTTATCAGGAACTTTTCGGGATCGAACGTTTCGGATATTACCCTGGATTCGAACTCTGCATCTTTTGTGAGCGCAAAGTTCAGGGTTATCTTTCTATCGTTCTTTCTGAGATAAAGTTCACCGTAAGATGCGATGTCTTCAAGTTTCCATTTTTTCACCGGCATGAGCGCGTCGCGCTCCGCCTCATCGGTCGAGTTGAGCGAGAACTGAAGCTGGAAAGCACCGCTGTGGTAAAGACGTTCCTTTATATCGATGAGATGTCTGAACCAATTCGCGGCGGCAACGGGCGCGGTCGTGGCTATGCACGGCATAAGCCCTTTAATGCTATAGCGCGCGGGCATTTCCTCCAGCGCCGCAAGGACGGCCGGGTTCAAAGAAGGTTCGCCCATTCGTGCGAATTGGACCTTAAATTTAGGATGTGATGCGTACTGCATACCGCGTTCTGTGTGTTGCGAAAGAACGTGATCGATCTGCGCGAACATCTCATCTTTTGTGAGGTTGCCGTGAAAGTATGTGCCGGAGTCGCACATGAGGCACCCTACGGGGCAGCCGATTTGAGCGGAGATTATTATTACCTGCTTCTCTTCACGCGGGAATCTCGGGTCGACCGAATCGACGAATTCGATGAGCGACCTCGGATTATCCCCGACGTTCGCCACATAGACTTCGGCGAATTTAGGATCGCCCGTTTTTGATATTATTCTCATAAACCGTTTCAACAGCTGTTATCCCGTCGCCGAGGGCCACTGCGATGTGGCGGATATTCGGGTGCAGAATATCCCCGGCCAGCTGAATGGCCGTGATTTGTGATTTGTGATTCGTGATTTGCAAAGGATCATCCAGTATATTTAGATCCCGCCTTTTGCCGATGCAGGCGACAATAATATCTGCGTCTAATTTGGCAAGCTCATTTTCATTAAGGCCGCATTTTATTTCTATCCCGCGTTTTATGGCTTCGGTAACAAGTCCTGGAATAGCTTTAGGTCCCGCGCCCCTCATGGCGATGGTGACTTTCTTTGCCTTTGCCGAGAAAGATATTGCCTCATCGAACGCTGAATCTCCGCCGCCGATGACAAGAACAGTTCTCCCTTCATGCCGGAGACTGTTCGGATCTGGATAATAATGAGCATCTGGCCTTGAAATCCTAACCGGTTCAAGTCCTGTTGCAAGGATCAGGGCATTACTTGAGATGTCTTCCTGGTCGGTCCTTACCAGGTATAGACCGTCCTTGAACGAAACACTCTCCGCCTCGGTCCTTTGAATCTTGATCTCCAGTTCGTTCACATGAGATAAAAACCTGTCCATTAATTTTGCGCCTGAAATAGAAAGGTCTCCGGGGAAGTTCTCTATCTTCCATGCAACTGTGGCCTGTCCTCCCGGAGTTCCGCGCTCGATGATGGTAAAGTTAAGGCCCAGTCTTTTTGCGTGTATCGCCGCCGAAAGACCCGCAGGTCCGGCACCAATTATAACTAAATCAAACATAATTGGCCAACAAGGCAAGCAAAGCCAGCAAGGCAAGCAAGGTATAAAACCTAACTTTGCCGGCATTGCTGGCCTGAAACATTGCTGGCTGGTGTTACTTCAACTTACGCATCTCTTCGTTATAGTACTGTTCGTAAAGCACGTCCCATTCGCGTGAATGTTCGGGAATGCCGCGTTTGATAGAGGCGATCTTGTCGCGCACCTTTTGATCCACAGTCTCTTCATGCTTTAAGAAGAAGACGATCATCTTTTTGATGTCTTGGGCAAGAAATGATTCGCTGTCGGTCTCTATCAGCTTTTCCATAACAAGAGACTTCACTATATGACCGGACAGGAATGTGATGCGTTCGTCGGAAAGTCTCATTTTACTATTATGTCATTCTGAGCAATAGCGAAGAATCCCCATAACTGAAACGCGTGGGATCCTTCGGGCTAATGCCCTCAGGATGACATTACAATATGAACCCTCTTTGTTTTGCGAGTTGCTTCTTTATCATCATAAAGGCCTTTGATTCGTCAATGTCGCCGCCTATTGCCTTTCGGTTTTGATCGAGGAGTTTGTGCGCCTCGTCTTCGATCGCGCGCTCTTTTTCCATATTTTCGTTCAAAATCGATGAGATTCTGCCCAAAACGGCCTCTTCAGCCACCAATAACGACTTATCTTCGACCAATTTAGAAGTTATTGCGTGTACGATCTTTTCTATGTGGACCTTTCGAAGCGCCATATACGACTTTCATATACACACATCTCAAGCCAATTGAAAGCATTTTATTTCCATACCCCCCTCCAGGGGTCCGACCCTTTTTGCGGGTTTTATTGATAATTTGCTTGCCTTTATCCGACAAGGCTTACTATAATTCGACGCATAAACTAAAAAGGAGTGCATATGCCAATTAGAACATGCAGTTACCCGCGAGACAGGCGTTACATAGATGATCTGATCCCGATGGTGCAGGCAAGGACCGGACTCGACAGAAATACTGTTGAGATGGCAATACGGGGAAAGTTGAGGAACGGCGTTGTCGAAGATGAAGCGGTTTCCGCAGGCGCCCGCAAGGATCCAATAGATCTTCTCAAGGTCAACAGCAAAGACGAGAAGCTTTCCACGACCGAAGTGGCAAGGATTTTGGGCCACGAGGTAAAGGGTACCTGGGATGTTCCAAGAGACCAGTATCAAAAGGTGGCGATATTCAAGGCCATAACCATTAGCCGCGATGAGGTCTCTAAATATATAGATAATATCCGCCGTCTGATACCGGCACCAAATGCACCAACGACTATCTTCACCGATCATCCCAAGGACAAGATAGCGAAGGCGCTCTACGAGATATACTACAACGGTGAACAGCTATTTGAGAACAAGGGAGGCTCTCCCAACGGCGTCCCTCCTCACGAGTATCTGCCGCTCAAGTTCGTCCTTTCGCACAGTTATAAGGAAGAGGATAAATATTGCGAGATGTTCGACAAGGGGGGATGTTTCTGCCACGACGCCGACACGTGCAGCGTTCTTGTTGCGCCCGATGAGGCATGTTTTAATTCCGGGGTTTTTCTTTTTCAGGGGCCGAACAGGGAAGCTAACGCCGATGCGCCTGAACGCGGACAGCTAGCCTATTTCCCCAACGATCCCGCCAAGACCCAGATGGTAAAAGATTGGCTTTGGGATAAGGTGAACGGCGGAAAGGCACCGGTGAACAAGGGTATTCCATTCATGAACACAAAGGCCATCGATAACAATCTAAAGGTCCTTGGCACATATATTAAGGACCCCTCCAAACTTACGAAGGACGAACTATATTATGCAACGAGGATTATATCTGTTGCGATGGATTATGACGGCGTGGTGGCGACAATAGTCACTAATTTCATGACGAAGCATTTTGAAGAGTTGAGCGGTGTCGCGCTTACCGACGAGATGCTTCAGGAAGATGCATTAGGTGCGAGGGTCACGGATTTTATAGTCAAGGGGGCGTACGCATTCACGACGCTTTCAACAAGCGTCAGGTTCACGGCGGATACGGACCCTCTCTGGGTCTGCACAATGAAGCAGGAGATAGATAGATATTTCAGATATCTTGTCTCGCCCATGGCAAGAAATGAGGCGGAAATAATAAAATATATCAACACAAAGCTCGTGCCTGATTTCCTCGGTTTTGCGAAAAAGACGAACGTCTACGGAGATTATAAAAAACAGATAATGGATGCCGAGAGCCTCCTGACGTTATCTTCCAATCCGGAGTTGAAGGCTCTCGCCAAGGCACTTGGCGCGGATAAATTATACAAGCCAGAAGAGCTCTTCCCGGCATCAAAGATGACCACGTTCACCGCAAAGGTAGGAAATTTCCTAAGGGAGCACCCAAAGCTTGCAATGGACTACGACAATTCCTTGACCGTATTTAAGGACCTCTTGGGCATCATCTATCCGTACCAAAAATACAGGAGCCAAGACTATAAGATACATGGAGACGCTGGTGAATTCGGGGAGAAGAACGGCATCGGGTTCTGGTCAGTAAGCCCAACGTTTTCAAGGCTTTGGGGTGAAAATAAGAAGCTCAAGCGTTATTTTCCACCCGACTGCCTGACAGGTGGAAAATAGTTAGCAACCCTTCGGCATGCCCATGATTGCTAAAAAACTATTTATTTAGAAGCAACTTTTTCATGGAGTTGCCGAAAAGATAGATGGGTGGATGGAAAGAGGAGAACTCTCATGACCACAAAACTTGGATCTACCAATGAACTAACCATACCAAAAGAGCACATGAAGGAGTTCAGAGAGCTCTTTTGCACCACCGATACCAGCGTTGCGGTCGAGCTTATCAAGAATCTGGCAAATGCCACAAGGCCTAAAGATAAGGATGAGGACCCATTCTCCGAGATAATGGCCGTGGCCGTTGATGAAGAGATGAATTTTTGCAAGATGGGATCCGTTGGCGGGAGCATGTCGGATCCGGCGGCAACGGAATATACGCTCGGACGCGGTTGGGGCACGGTATTCAAGGCGCTTCTGACCACACCGACGACATCCACGACCGGTACGGGCCAGCTCTGCGACAGGATAACTTCACGGGTGAACTCTCTTTTATTCTTTCACGATTTCCCTCAAAAACTTTCGTGGAGACTCAACGGCCAGTACAAAAGATTTATGGGCGAGGAGTCTTTAAAGAAGCCCGAAGAGAGGAGATGGACGGCGGAGAACGAATCACGCTTTCAGCAAAGATTACAGGAGTGTGTCGACACCTTTAAACCTGTAAATCTTGGAACGACCGAAGAACCAGAGTTCATGCTCAATAAATATCCGATTGATAACGGGGTGATCGCCTATGTCGACCCCAGGGAAGTATGTAAGGAAGTCTATGACATGGTAAAGACGAAAGATGTCGATATCTCAACGGTCGGATCTAGCAGCGAATCCAGGCCGTGGTGGATGAAGGACGAAGAGAAGCCGGCTCATCCGATGGACGCGTTCTTCAAGGCTGCATTGAGGGGGATCCCGTGGGATGCGTGGGTGTCATATAACGATTTTTGCACGCCGATCTCAAAGCTTGAAAGTGTTATGTCACCGCTGAGATATGCCACTTACCTTCTGATGACGGGTTTAGGTTACATTGGACGCAATCTCATAAGAGGCGTTGTAATATATACTGTAAGGCTTGTGGTAGATATTGTTACGATACCATTAGGGGGCCTGCGGAAGCGGATTAAGGACGTTTTTAGAAAAGGTCCCCCGACAGGCACGCCTCCGGTCAACGGTGCGCCTGGAGAAGCCCCTGCCCCCGCGCCTGATGGCGGTGCCAAAAGGGTCATGATAGAATATGATCTTGAAGAGAACGGGCCAAGATTCCCCGTACCTGCACCTGTTACGACAGAAGAACTGGTACCGGTGGTTACTATTGTTGGCTTGGCGTATCTGTTGGCGCAGACCGCGCAGAGGCTGGCGCCGTATGCGATACGCGTTAATCCGGCCGTCGGACTCTTGCCTGTGAACGAACAGTTCATTAACGACCTCGGCAATTCTGTTGATTGTGGGATATTTGAATCCACCGACCCAAAGTGCGACACATGGCGTTATGAGCAGAGCGCGCGCGATAGACTATAATAGTATGCTCTAAAGCGTTTTTGACTGTTGACATCTTCTGAGTTTTTCAGCACTATCCCGCGCCGGTGGGCAACCAATATACCCCAATTTTAATGCTTTTTGTCTTCGCGCTCCTGATTGCGGGGACGTTCGTCGCCATTTCTTCCGTCTTAGGAAGGCCGAAGAGAACGACCACCGACCTTGAACCTTATGAGTGCGGCCTTGATCAGACAATCGAACCGAGAAGGCCCCTAAATATAAAATTCTTCATCATAGCGATCATATTCCTTCTCTTTGACGTAGAGGTCGCCCTTTTATATCCATGGGCGGCGCTCTTCAGGTCGTTCGTTGCTGAAGGAATGGGAAAGTTCATATTAATTGAAGGTCTTACTTTTATAGGGATACTTGCGGTGGGGCTTGTTTATGTCCTAAGAAGCAAAGCGCTTGATTGGCAGAAATGAATAACTTTTTAGTCACAAAATTGGCCGAGGTCGTTAACTGGGGACGCAAATACAGCCTCTGGCCGATGCCCTTTGCCACCGCGTGCTGCGGGATAGAGTTCATGGGCGTTGTCTCGAGCCGTTTCGATATCTCGAGGTTCGGCGCGGAGCTGGTGAGGTTCTCCCCTAGGCAGGCCGACCTGCTCCTTGTGATGGGGACCATATCTTACAAAGAGGCCCCCATTCTAAAGAGAATATATGAGCAGATGCCCTCTCCCAAGTGGGTGATATCGATGGGGGCGTGCGCTTGTTCGGGCGGTTTTTATAACAACTACTCAACTATTCAGGGGATAGACGAAATAATCCCCGTCGATGTCTATATACCTGGTTGCCCGCCGAGGCCGGAGCAGATCCTGCACGCAATAGTCAAACTGCAGGAAAAGATACAAAAGGGGGCGCTATGAAACCGAACACCGACCACCGATCACCGGTCGCTCTGATTGTCTCTATCCTGCTTTTTGCCTCCTGCTTCCTGCTTCTTTCTGCGAATGCCGCCGACAACCAGTACGCCGCCGGCGACCGGCTACTCAGCTCCGGCAAATACGAAGAGGCCGCCAACTGGTACCTCAATTTCACAAAAGAACATGCGGGAGATTCTAAACTCATGCCCGGGGCCTACATTAAGCTCGGCGAATCGCTTGAAAAGATGTCCGATATCATAAATACCCGCGCAGAGCGCGTTTGTTTCAGGAGCGGCAGCAAACTTAGAGGTACACCGTGCATGCAGGCTTACGCCGCAAAGTTGAACGCCACATACGGGCCCGGTTCATTTGAATATTCGGAGGCCCTCGTTATCATTCAGTACACCGGAGCACATTATAACAAGGTGGCCGACGAGTTTCCAAAGAGCGGCTTAGCGGCCAAATCGGCATATTTAAGACTTTCCAAAAATCTTGTCGGGCGCCCGGATCAGGTCCTCTCTGGGATAAAAGTGTTCACGGATAAATATAAGAGCGGAGAATGGGGAAGAAAGGGCCGGCTCCTCTGGGCCCGCATGAACGAAGATATTTGGTGGATCCACAGAAAATGGAGCTGGGTCCTTTATAACTGGTCTATTTCCCCCGAAGAATTGATAGTCAAGGCCGAACCCTACAGGCAAGAGGCTCTCCGCTCGTTCGAAGATATTATTAAGAAAGATGGCGGTACCGCGGAAGGGAAAGCAGCAAAGAAGGAATACGAGCTATTAAAGGTATATAAAGACGACGGAAGACTTTACGGCATCGTTAACGAGTCGGACATATCCGGGACCAAGGCGATACCGGGGATAAAATAGGTGTCACATCCCTGCGTAAGCGGGGATCTAGAGCGTAGAAACGAGGTCCCCGTTTGCACGGGGACGACAGGTTGCGATATGGAAACGCTGATAATAAATAGAGATGAGCTTTTAGATAAGGCGAAAGAGCTTCGCAAGAAGGATAAATTCGACTTCCTCATGGATGTCTGTGGCGTGGACCATTTAGACCGTAAAGAAGGAAGGTTCGACGTTGTTTATCATCTGGGTTCTTCAACGACCGACAAAAGATTAAGGATAAAATGTCCTCTCCATGAAAAAGATGCCAGCGTCCCAAGCGTGACCTCCGTTTGGAAGTCGGCCGACTGGTTCGAACGCGAATGTTTTGACATGTTCGGCGTTAATTTCACTGGGCATCCCGCCCTCAAACGCCTTTTAATGTACGAAGGTTTTGTGGGGCATCCTCTAAGAAAGGATTATCCCATAGGCAAAAGGCAGGAGATGTCCGTTCCGATCGACCTTCGCGACGGCGAAAAGAATGACGACGATTTTTTCTGGGTCAATTTCGGACCGAGCCATCCGGCAACGCATGGCACATTCCGCCTCATGCTGAAACTTTCAGGCGAAAAGATTGTCGATGCCATACCGGAGGTCGGATACTTGCACCGCTGTTTTGAAAAAGAGGCCGAGGACCACACATATTCTCAGGTGATACCCTATACAGACAGGCTCAACTATTGTTCTCCTCTCATGAACAACGTCGGCTACGCACGGGCGGTGGAAGAGCTTTTGGGGATAGATATCCCCGAACGCGCAAAATATATCCGCGTGCTTGTCTCCGAGGTCTCAAGAATAATGGACCATCTCGTCGCCATCGGCACCAACGTTGTAGATATGGGCGGGCTCACCAACTACTGGTACACGTTCAATGTCAGGGAATGGTTCTACGACTGGATAGAGGAACTCTGCGGGGCAAGGCTTACCACGAACTACACGCGTATCGGTGGTGTTGCAAGGGACCTTCCGGTAAACACCAAGAAATATATTCCAACGGTACTTAAAAAACTCGATCGCGCCGTCATGGATGTCACGGGGCTCCTTGTTAAGAACAGGATATTCCTCGACAGAACGCGCGGAATAGGCGCTATCTCGGCGGAAGACGCGGTCAATTGGGGATTCACGGGGCCGTGCCTTCGTGCGGCGGGCGTCCCTTACGATGTAAGAAAGGCGTTCCCTTACTATCATTATGACGAGTTCGACTGGGACGTCCCCATTGGCGAGAACGGCGATACATACGACAGGATAATGGTAAGATTCGAAGAGGTTCGCCAGTCAAAAAGAATCATAGAAGGGGTCCTTAAGAAGATGCCGGATGGGCCCATTATCATAGATAAGCACGATGTTGCGCTTCCGCCAAAGGCGGAGACCTACGGGAACATCGAAGGGCTCATGGACCATTTCAAGCTCATCATGCACGGGATGGACGTTCCGGCGGGCGAGGTCTATTCGTTCACAGAAGGGGCGAACGGCGAGCTAGGATTTTATATAGTGAGCAAGGGCGGGCCAAAACCTTACAGAGTAAAGGTAAGGCCGCCCTGTTTTGCGATATATCAGGCGTACCCTGAACTTATAAAGGGCCACATGATAGCGGATGCGGTGGCCATTTTAGGTGGGCTTAATGTGATAGCGGGAGAGTTGGATAGGTAGAATGTCATCCCTGCGAAAGCAGGGATCTAGGGCGTATGAACGAGACCCCTGCCTTCGCGGGTGGTGACACAAATTTATGAGTTTTCGACTAAGCACAGAACGTGAAGACAAGTTGCACGAAGTGATCAAGCGTTACCCCAGCACGCGGGCGGCACTGCTTCCTGCGCTCTGGCTCGTTCAGGAAGATGCCGGTTATGTTTCCGACGAGGCGATAGAATATGTTGCCATGCAGTTAGATGTCCCGGTGGCGGACGTTTACGGCGCCGTTACGTTCTACACGATGTTCAACCGCCGAAAGATCGGCAGGCACCACATTCAGCTCTGCACGAATATCTGTTGCTGGCTTAGAGGAAGCGAAGAGATGCTCAAATATCTCAAGGCAAAGCTCGGGATAGGAGCGGGTGAGACAACGGAGGACGGGGCCATTACCTTATCAACGGTCGAATGTCTTGGCGCGTGCGGAGACGCCCCGATGATGATGGTCGATCTTGATTATCATGAGAATTTAACGTTCGAAAAATTAGACGGGATAATAAAAGAATGCCGCAAGTCCTGACACAGAACTTTAATATTATGAACGCCGGGAGGTTCTCTGCCTACCTCGGGCGCGAAGGGTATAAATCCATTCAAAAGGCGCTCTCCACGCAGCCGCTTGAAGTCACCGAAGAGGTGAAAAAGAGCGGGCTAAGAGGCAGGGGCGGAGCAGGTTTCCCGACAGGGGTCAAGTGGGGCTTTGTTCCAAAGGGGCACAATGGCCCGGTCTATCTCTGTGTCAACGCCGACGAAGGCGAGCCGGGCACTTTCAAAGACAGGGCGCTCATGGAAAAGGACCCGCACAGACTTATCGAAGGCATAATAATAGCCGCCTACGCCATAGGCGCTCACGAGGCATACGTTTATATAAGAGGAGAGTTCGCAAGGCCCGCAAAGATCTTTGAAGAGGCGGTAAAAGAGGCCTATGAGAACAATTTCCTGGGTAAAAATATATTGGGAAGGTCGTTCGACCTCGACATCATAGTCCATAGAGGGGCGGGGGCCTACATCTGCGGAGAAGAGACCTCTCTCATCTCGTCGATAGAGGGGATGAGGGGATATCCGCGCATCAAGCCTCCGTTCCCGGCGGTAAAGGGGCTCTTCGGACAACCGACCATCGTCAATAATGTTGAAACGCTTGCGGCGCTTCCTTTCATCATCAATAATGGAGCCGCCGCTTATTCCGCAATAGGAACCGAGAAGAGTAAGGGGACAAAGCTCATAAGCGTTGCCGGGCATGTGAACAAGCCAGGAGTTTACGAGATACCGCTGGGGCTCCCACTCATGACATTTTTGAACGAACAGGCGGGAGGGGTCTGGAAGGGGAGAAAATTAAAGGCGATCATACCCGGCGGTTCTTCTGTCCCTGTTATGACCGCCGAGGAATCAAAGAACCTGCTTCTTGATTATGAATCGCTTGGGGAAGCCGGCACTATGCTCGGTAGCGGCGGCATGATAGTCATGGACGATACGACCGACATGGTCCTTGCCCTGAACGTACTTGTAGATTTCTATCATCACGAATCGTGCGGTCAATGTACGCCATGCCGCGAAGGGAGTGGATGGATGAAGAAGATAATGGACAGGATAATGAACGGCACGGGCGAGGCGGGAGACCTTGAAATGATGCTTACGCTCGCAGATAATATGATGGGCAGGACGATCTGCGTCTTTGCCGACGCCCTCGCCATGCCGGTTAAAAGTTTTATAACAAAATTCAGGAACGAGTTCGAAAAAAGATTATAAATATATTCGCTCATGGTGAGCTTGTCGAACCATGAACCAATAACTCATCCTTCGACAGGCTCAGGATGAGCGATACCGTTGCTTATGCCAGTAATAACGATAGACAATAAAAAGATAGAGGCTACCGCCGGGACCACCGTTCTCAAGGCGGCGCTCGATAACGGCATATTTATCCCCCATTTTTGCTGGCATCCTGCACTTTCTGTTTCGGGCAATTGCAGAATGTGCGTTGTGGATGTATCATACAGGATAGGCGAACGAGCATCTGGCTCTGCCAGTGCGAGTGAGAGGGGTTTGGGGGGAAGGAGCGAGTCTTCGAGCGAGTCGTTCACCCCATTTAAATTAACAGTTTCTTGCAACCTGCCGGTTGCGGAAGGGATGGTAATAAATACCGCAAGCGCCGCCGTTAAAAAGATGCGCGCCGATGTTCTGGAGTTCCTACTAGCAAATCACCCGCTCGATTGTCCGATATGCGATCAGGCGGGGGAGTGTTTGTTACAGGACTATCATTTTAAATATTCGGGGCGTCCCTCAAGGTTCAAGGAAGAAAAGACGCACGGACCAAAGGGCGTCGATGTAGGCCCGAACATAAAACTCGACAACGAAAGATGCGTTCTTTGCACAAGATGCGTCAGGTTCTGTGCAGAGACGGCCAAAAAATCCGACCTGACCGTTGCAATAAGGGGCGACAGGTCCTTTATAACGACCGCCCCCGGAAGAAAACTCGACAATCCGTACGCGATGAACACGGTCGATCTTTGTCCCGTGGGCGCTTTGACATCGAAGGATTTCAGATTTAAAAAGAGGGTCTGGTTCTTAAGATCAACGCCTTCTATTTGTCCCAACTGCTCCAACGGATGCCCCATCTGGATAGACCACGAGAGCGATACGATGTACAGGTGGCGCCCGCGCGGAGGTTTTTTGTGTGACGATGGAAGGCTCTCTTACAAGGAGTGGCAGGGGGACAAGAGGATAACGGCGCCTCTCACAAAGAGCGAGGTCGGGTTCGTTGAGACGAATCCCGTCGATACGGTTTCCTATATAAGGTCCGTTCTTGGCTCCGCCCCCAAGGAAAAAGTGGTTGGAGTCATAGAGAGCGGCGCCTCATGCGAAGATGTTGATGCCTTCTTAGGGATCGCCGGAAAAGTTTATATGACCGGCAGGAAAGAAGAGACCGAATTTGGGGACGGCATAATAAAAAAGAAGGACAAGAATCCGAACACAAAGTATCTTGAGGGTAAAGGATTGAAAGAGATACCCGAGAACCTCACGGGAGACGTTCTGGTCATTGCCGGGGCATTATCGGGAGATGATATCTTGAAAGCGGTCGGATTTGAGTGGAACATGATAGTTCAGATAACTCACGATATGGAGCATGCGGTCCCGGGAGCAGATGTGATCCTGCCGCGCGCGACATTCGTTGAAAGCTCCGGAACGTTCGTTAATTTCAAGGGAGAGTCGCAAGAATTTAGCAAGGCCTGCGAACCAAAGGGCGACGCAAGGAGTATAAAAGACTGGCTTGTGTCATTGCGGGCGAAGCAATGACAATATAATTTATGACCCTAGCTATCGATATAGTAAAAGTAATAGCGATACCATCCATCATCCTTACGTTCATACCCGTCCTCATCTGGTGGGAAAGAAAGGGTGCGGCCTATATTCAGGACAGAAGGGGCCCGAACCGTGCGAGCATCTTAGGTTTCAAGTGCGGTGGCTTCTTTCATAACTTCGCCGATGTTTTGAAGCTCTTTTTCAAAGAGGACATAATTCCCACAAAGGCCGACAAGGTCCTTTTTGTCGTAGCTCCAATGATAGTCTTCTTCGTTGTCGTGGCGACATCTGCGGTGATACCGCTTGCCGCCCCGTTAATGATAAAAGATCACCTCATCACCTTTCAGATAGCCGACATTAATATAGGCCTTATATACATTTTGGCCATCGCCTCACTTTCTGTTTACGGCGTCCTTCTTGCCGGCTGGTCCTCTAACAGCGCCTATTCCCTTTTTGGCGGATTAAGGGCCTCGGCGCAGATGATAAGCTACGAGGTGGCGATGGGGCTGGCGCTCGTAAGCGTCATTATGTACGCAGGTTCGGTGAGGCTCGATGAGATAGTACTGCTTCAGGGTACCAAGTTCTGGGACTGGAACTTTGCAAGAGAGCCCCTTGCGTTCGTGATATTTCTCACCTGCCTTTTTGCCGAGGCTAACAGGAACCCGTTCGATCTCCCCGAAGGCGAGTCGGAGCTGGTTGCCGGATTTCACACCGAATATTCCAGCATGAAGTTCGCCCTCTTTTTTATGGGCGAATATGCTCACATGGTAGTTGGCTCCATGATACTTGTCTCGCTCTTCTTCGGAGGATGGCAGATTCCGTTCGCATCTACCGAACTTTTGAACGGTTTTCTCCCTTCGTTCGTTGTGCCGTTCTTGCAGATAGGCTGTTTTATCACAAAGACCCTCTTTTTCTGCTGGTTCTTCATATGGGTGAGATGGACGCTTCCCCGCTTCAGATACGATCAGCTCATGGGCCTTGGATGGAAGGGAATGGTGCCACTTGCTATCATTAATATCATATTTACCGGCCTTGTCCTTTATGCAGGCGCAACATACTTTAGGTGATATATGTTCTTCTATATTATAGCCGCACTGATCGTAATCAGCTCTATACTTGTAATAACCCGTGCGAACGCTGTTCATTCGGCCATATGGCTCGTTATTACGCTCTTCTTTCAGGCGGCGCTCTTTGTCCTTATGGGGGCGTATCTCGTTGCGGGGTTGCAGGTGCTTCTCTACGCCGGCGCGATAATGGTATTGATACTTTTTGTGATAATGCTCCTTAACTTGAGCCCAAGGGCCTTCAAGCGGCGATATCTTACCGGCGGGAGGATAGTCATCGCGAGCGCCATAATATATTTTGCGGGAGTCATGGGCATGGCATTCTGGTTCATGAAGAAGAGGGTAATCGCCCAGAACGAATCGCCGATCATAGGGAGCGTTGAATCGGTGGGACGAATGCTACTCACAAAATACGCGGTGCCGTTCGAGCTCCTTTCAGTCCTCATTATAGTCGCGGTGGTCGCCGCCATAGTCGCCGCCCGCAAAAACCATCATTTATCAGAATGATAGCGTTATTGACGCCGCAACCTATATCTTATCAAATTGATAATTCAGATCTAATCTAATCGGTTGTTATCATTGATTTCTTTAATAGAACGCCGTGGCACGCAAATTGCTGCACCAGTTGGCAGGAGGCTTTTTATGAAGAAACAAATTATAAAATTATGCGTCCTTATCCTTTTCCCGCTGATCGTATCGGCCGGATATTCGGGCGGCGGTTCCGGATGTATGGGATGCGGTGGAGGAGGAGGCGGCGGCGATGACGCGGCCGTTATCACAGGCGGAGATGGACCGGCCATTGATACTGGCGGAGTGATTATTGGCGGCGTCGGTGTTGGCGGTAGCGATACACCGCTTGCGACAGCCGGCGTTTCAAAGGATGTCTTGGGAATGATGCCGGATATGGATTCGATCGTTCTGATAAAGATGGATGAATTGTTCAAAAATCCGTTAGTGGGAAATATTTTAGGAGAAATGAGCGTCTCTGCAGATGATCCCGGAACGCCAAAGGGGGTAGTTGGCAAGAGCCTTGATTTTGCCGCTAAAGAAGCGTTGTCGCCGGATATGAAAGGAGTGTTCATATTGGCTGTTAAGTTCAGTTGGCCAAAGACGTTTGACGATAATAAGAAAGTTCAAGTGAAGGAATTCATGGGGTTGATGATTGGGGGAGAAAGTGGCTACATGTCGCTCCAAAATAAATTGAAGGAGAAGCTTGCGGAAAATTTGATCTCTGCCGGTAAAAAGATAAACGATATCGAGTTTAATGAGATAGAAGGACCTTCCCTTTGTGACAAAGATAAGACCAGCGATTGCGGTAGCTCATCGGTGTTTTACGGGATGATGCCGGACAAAAAAACGTTCATCATATCAACACAAGGCGCGGCCGAAGAGTTTACGGCGAAATATCTGGCACAAGAGGCGGGGTCTCTTAATACGGCGCCAAAGTCGCTGTCAAAAGCCGCCGCGGCAAACACAGGCATTAAACAGTATCTCGCCAGCGTTAACTGTGGAGTTGCCTGCGGAGTCATTACAACACCGCTTGCGGCCATCATAAAGGATGCGGTCAGCAAGAAAGATTCAAAGTTTATGGAAGAGTTTGGCGCTATCTGGAAGAACATGGACATATTGCCCAAGGCCGGCGCCGTCGCTGTTGGCATTGATATGGGGGAAAGGTATGGCATAGAGGGAAAGGCCTTTATTCTTGATGCGGTAAAGGATACGGCTTCGTTTTCCTTGAGCTTTGACAAGACGCTTATCGAGAATCTTAATTTTAAAAACATATTCATGGTCGGCAAGACCGCTGTTCAGGACATGAGAGCGTACGATAACAAATGTCATGGCGCGGTTGTGCGTAAGAATTGCGGCGAGCTCACATCCAAAGAAGAATGCGAAACCTCTTACTACCTCTGGCCCACAAAAAGAGGCGGAACGAGTCCCCATAACTGCATGTGGAATGAAAATGGATCTATCGATGACCGGAATGTTACTAGTTACTGTTATGCAAATGGCGGCACTGCCGAGGAAGGCGTATGCGAATTGGCAGAAAATAATATCGAGGCAACCGCATCATATGGAGTAGAAGAACTTGTCATTTCCGGCTCTTCGTCAGGGTGTATGGGGTCCTGGAATATGGATGTTACCCTAGCGGGCAATGATCCTTACGCAAAACAAATAACGATGTCTCCGGGGGAGAGCCTAACTTTCGATGTGAGTGTGTCCGGAAACGATGGTTATTCGAACGCGCCGATTAGTCTCTCTTTGACAACGCAGGGTAATCCCCCTAATCCGGGCGGTTTTGTACTTACCCCTGTTGACGAGGTTTCGTTACTTACACAGGGCCCGCTTTCAAAACAGGTTCAGCTCACCGCTCAAGAGGGGACCCCTTATGGAACGTATTTAGTGATATTTAAGGGGACGGTTAGCCCGCCGTACGCATGCCAGACTTTAGAAAATCACTCTGACTTTGACGTAACTGTTGAGGCAGGGGGCAATTAAATACATTTTAGTTGCATTCGGCATAAAATCCGTTTAATTCACGCCCTTAGTGAACTACCTAATATTGAGCCTAATAATATTTTGCGTGGGCCTTTTTGGGGTCCTCATCCGCAGAAATCTGCTCGTTCTCCTAATGTCCATTGAATTGATGCTCTCGGCCGTAAATATCGCGTTTGTGGCGTTTTCTAAGATGAGCGGCTCTTTGGACGGCGAGGCGATCGTTATTCTCAACTTTGTTCTGGCCGCCTGTGAGGCGGCGGTGGGACTTGCCATTATAGTATCTCTTTACAGGTCTAAGGGTACGATAGATATCGGCAAATGGGGCGAACTTAAGAACTGATGCTGGAATTCTTAATAAAGAACATCACGATAGAAGGGCTCATTACGCTTGTCGTCCTGCTCCCGCTTATTACGAGTGTCATCAACTGGCTCCTTTCGTTCTTTAAGGCTCCCCCTTCATGGTCGAGTTTCTTTGGGGTCGTTGGGCCCGTACTCTCGTTCCTTTCTATCTTGGCCGTCTTTTGGACGCTAACCGGTTTTGAAGGTGCCGAACCGGTCGCAATAACGGGTCCTTTATACAAATTCATCGCGTTCAAGGGCTGGAGCGTTGACATATGTTTCAGGGCCGATCAGCTTTCGATGGTAATGGCGATGGTTGTGACGGGTGTCGGAAGCCTTATCCATATATATTCGATAGGTTATATGCACGGCGATAGCGCATACTCGCGCTATTTTGCGGAGCTGAACCTATTTTTATTCTTCATGCTTATCCTGGTCCTTGCTGATAACCTAATTTTAATGTTCATAGGTTGGGAAGGGGTTGGACTCTGTTCCTATCTATTAATAGGCTTCTGGTTCACCGACATTGAAAAGGCGCGAGCGGGGATGAAGGCGTTCGTTGTTAACAGGATAGGGGACCTTGGATTCATTATAGGCCTTCTCTTGATCTGGAGGATGCTTGAGGGCGAGGCGATAGTGGGACCGGACATATTCAACTTTGCAACGCTCGAGAGAAATTCCGCGTTCCTGCTCCCGATAGCAACCCCTGTTTGCATAGCGCTTTTCATAGGCGCCTGCGGAAAATCGGCCCAGATACCTCTATATATATGGCTCCCCGACGCCATGGCGGGTCCGACACCCGTCTCGGCACTCATCCATGCCGCCACAATGGTCACCGCAGGCGTTTATATGGTTGCGAGACTTAACTTTGTTTACATACTTTCGCCGGAGGCCCTTAATCTTGTGGCCTACACAGGCGCCGCAACCGCGATCTTTGCGGCAACTATGGGCCTTGTGCAAAAAGATATTAAAAAGGTCCTTGCCTATTCCACCATCTCACAGCTCGGCTATATGTTTCTTGCGGAAGGGGTGGGGGCGTTCGGAGCGGGCATTTTTCACGTCGTCACCCACGCGTTCTTCAAGGCGGCGCTATTTTTGGGAGCGGGCTCGGTTATCCATGCGCTTCATCATGAGCAGGATATGTTCAAGATGGGAGGACTCAAGAAATACCTCCCCGGGACATTTGCGGTATTCTTTGTGGCCTCGCTTGCGATATCCGGCATATACCCGTTTGCCGGGTTCTTTAGCAAGGACGAGATCCTCTGGCAGGTCTATTCAAGGGGGCACGTTGGGTTATGGCTTATAGGTTTTATAACCGCCGGCCTGACGGCATTTTATATGTTCAGGGCGGTGGCCCTCACATTCTTCGGGCGTCCGATGTTCTCGGAAGAAAAACGGGCGCAAGTAAAAGAATCGTCCGTTTCAATGCTTGTTCCGCTTGTTCTGCTGGGCGTTCTTTCCGCAACCGGCGGCTGGATGGGGAAATCCATGCATTCGTTCCTAGAGCCCGTGTTTGCCGCGGCCGCCTTTGAGGTTGCTGATAAGCACGAAAGCCTAGAGCACATAATGGCCGTGATATCGGTCCTCTGGGCCGTTCACTGGGCGTTCGTTGCGTGGATAATATATGTCCAGAGACCTTCGTGGCCGGTCGCCGTGGCGGCAAAGTTCAAGAGGACCTACAAGCTTGTTTACAATAAATATTATATCGATGAGATATATTCGTTCCTCTTTGTGAGGCCTATCGAATGGTTCTCGGAGAATATCCTGTGGAAGGGCGTTGATATTCCTTTAATAGATAACGCGGGCGTTAACGGGGGCGCTAGGTCGGTCGGGTTCTTGGGCGAACTTGTTGCCAAGGCGCAGACGGGTCTTACGCCCCATTACATATTCTTTATGGTGATAGGTGTTTCGCTCGTTGTCGGATGGTTAGTGTTCTAGATGAATTGGGAAAGACATGCTTGATCTAATGTTGGCCCATAAGCTTTCCGCGATCCTGTTTTCTCCACTTTTGGGGATATTTCTCATCTCTTTCATCCCCAGAAAGTTCGAAGAAGGGGTTCGCGCGATAGCTTTTAGCGTGAGTATCCTGACCGCGGTGCTCACATATTATCTCTGGAGCCATTTCAACCAGAACGGTTACGTCTTTATGGAGACGGTCGCATGGATACCTTCTCTTAACATCAATTACAGGGTGGGTCTCGACGGGGCCAGCCTTCTTCTCTTTGCGCTTACCGCCATCTTAACGCCTCTTTGCATTGCGGCATCATGGAATGACATAAAGAGCCATCGCAAAGAGTTCTACGCGCTCATTCTTGCCTGCGAGATCGGTCTTTTGGGTCTCTTTGCGGCGCTGGACCTTTTCCTTTTCTACGTCTTCTGGGAAGTGATGTTGATACCTATGTATTTCCTGATAGGCATCTGGGGGAGCGGCAACCGTATATATGCGGCGACCAAGTTCCTGCTCTATACCGTGGTCGGCTCCGTCCTTATGCTTGCCGGGCTTATCTATTTTTATCTGGCATCCGGCAGGTCGTTCGATATGACAACGCTTGGAATGAACCCGTTGGCGCCCACGGTCCAGCTGTGGATCTTCCTCTCATTTGCGATAGCGTTTGCAATCAAGGTGCCGATATTCCCGTTCCATACGTGGCTACCCGATGCTCACACAGAGGCCCCTACGGCCGGTAGCGTGCTCCTTGCCGGCGTCTTCTTAAAGGCCGGCGCGTACGGATTTTACAGGATAGCGATGCCATATTTCCCCGACGCAGTCGCTTATTTCAGGCCCTATATATTCGTTCTGGCGGTTATAAGCATCATTTATGGTGCGCTTGTTTCGATGGTCCAAAAGGACCTTAAGCGTCTGATAGCCTATTCATCCGTCTCCCATTTGGGATTTGTGATGCTGGGCTTGATAGCACTTGACCCCGAAGGGGTGCAAGGGGCGGTGCTCCAGATGGTGAATCACGGGATAACGACCGGCGCGCTCTTCCTTCTTTTCGGAATGCTCTATTCGCGCGCGCATACAAGAAAGATAGCGGACTTCGGCGGCGTTGCAAATGCAATGCCGGTCTTTGCATGGGCGTTCGTTTTTACGGGACTTTCTTCGTTAGGGCTCCCCGGGCTCAATAATTTTGTAGGGGAATTCTTAACAGTAGTTGGCGCCTTTAGGGCGCAGCCTTATCTTGCCTGTTTTTCAGCTTCGTGCGTGATAATCGCAGCGGTCTATATTCTATGGTCGATCGAGCGAGTATTCTTTGGCGACAAGAAGCCGAGCCTGAAAGATATGTCGCTCAGAGAGACGGCGCTTATCGCACCGCTTTTGATATTGATGGTGTGGCTTGGAGTTTATCCGAAGACCGCGCTTTCAAAATTGACGGCATCTACAAATAATTTTCTGGCTATGTCGAGAAGGTCGGTGACGGATGTCCCTAAGACGCCGCTTAATATAATCATTCCCGAAATAAGAAGGGCCCGGCCAGAACTGGTGATACCGGAAGCGAAGTCCGAACTTGGTTATAAAGAGGCGACAGGGGTCTATGAACCTTGGGACCGGAAGGAGCAGGGAAAGGTGCCCGAAGAAGAGGGGATAACGGGGACCGATGCGACGTTTGGCACGGAAAAGATACCGTCCGGAAGTGCAGGGAGAGAGGAAAACTCTGTTTTCCCGCGAGAAACGCCACCGGCAGAAGGTTCGTCACCCGGCGGATCTGGGACGGAGTAGGCTGATATTATGAAAGATATGCTCATACAGCTTTTGCCGCTACTTGTGGTCCTTGGAACATCGTTCCTAGTCCTTCTGTTCTCTTCATGGTGGAAGAAGATAAATAGCGAGCTTTTGGTGATATTAAGCATAGCGGGGCTTGCCTCTTCGATTGCCTTTAGCTGGCAGTGGTGGGTTAGGGGCGTAACGTTTCAAGAGGGCGTTTTCCCGTTAATGGTGAGGTTCGACAGTTTTTCGCTCATAAGCTTTATTCTTTTCGCATTTTCGGCAGGCATTGCCGTTATTTCTTCATTTAACTACGCAAATACCCGTTCGTTTTCATTTGGCGAATATCTTTCGCTAATACTTTTTGCGGTGTTCGGAGCCGGGCTCATGGCCTGCGGGACCAATCTCATGGTCATATTCATAGGCCTTGAGATATTGTCACTGCCGCTTTATGTGCTGGCCGGATTTAATTTCAAGGAGTCGGCGTCTCACGAAGCGTCCGTTAAATATTTTCTGCTTGGGGCCTTGGCCTCCGTATTCTTCCTTTTTGGCATCGCCTTCTATTACGGCGCCACAGGTTCGACCGACATTATGATATCGGGAGCAATGCCTCCGGACAAAGAGAGCTTTGTTGCCATTTTAACGTTCATTTCGGCGGGGCTTATTATTTCGGGACTTGGTTTCAAGATATCGGCCGTTCCGTTTCACTTCTGGACGCCTGACGTATATCAGGGGGCGCCGCTTCCGGTCACCACGTTCTTTGCAACTACCGTTAAGGCCGCGGCCTTCATCGCTTTCTTCAGGGTGTTCGGCGGACTTATCATAATATCGGACAAGGACCTGACACCATTGATCTCCGTGATCGCCGTTGCAACAATGGTAGTAGGAAACTTGTCGGCTCTATTTCAGGAAGATCTTAAAAGACTGCTCGCCTATTCCTCCATCGCTCATGCCGGCTATATGTTGCTGGCGTTCACCTTCTTAAAGGAGGATCCGGCGCTTTCATATTCAACCATGTTCTTCTACCTGCTCGCCTACATGCTGATGACGGCAGGGGCGTTCATCGTCATCTCTATGATGAACGGGACCGATAGGGAGCGCGCGAGCATCTCCGACTTTGCGGGACTTTCAAAGAAGAGCCCATGGCTCGCCCTTGCCTTCTCTATCTTTTTGTTCTCGCTCGCCGGGTTTCCACCGACCGGCGGATTCTTTGCCAAGTTCTATCTCTTTAAGGGGGCGCTTGACTATCATCATGTGACGCTGGTTATAATAGCCGTACTTAACAGCCTTGTAGCGGTCTACTATTATATGAGGCCGGTCGTTGTCATGTACTTTGGAACGGAGCCGGCTAGGACCGAAGAAGAATCTGACGAGACGAACTATTCGTGCATCGGCACCGTGGCCTTTGCGGCCGTGACGGTGATACTCCTCGGCATCTTTCCATCCACTATCCTTGCCATTTTACAGAAGTATTAAACCGCCTGTCACGGGGCAAACACACAAAAAATCTTTTAAGGCTCTTCTCCCGATC